>NZ_JBTYKD010000246.1:0-2479 GCF_054880495.1 Nostoc sp. | reverse complement strand
CCTAAGAGAGCGGCTGTCACAGCTATCCATAGCAGACTTGTCCTAACTATTATGGCAGCCGCTATAACAAATCAAATATTCAGAGAGTTAAATATCTTATGTCACTCGATCGCCCAATTACATCTGTATCTTCCGAGCCAACTACTGATCTGACAAATAGTGCTGCAAACGGCTCTAGTTCAGTCTTAGCACCAGAATCTACCGATCCGATTAGTACTGAGGAAACCGCTTCTAAACCGCCTCCACAGCGCAAGAGATGGCTTTGGGTTATACTGGCGGTTCTGCTGATTGGCGGCGGGGGCTTTGTCGGCTGGCGATTGTTAGGCAACCGCAAAGCCGCGCCACCACAAGCACCGCCTCTCGCGGTTAAGGTGCAAACTGTTGAATCGAGCGAAGTTCAATCTACCTCTGAGTTTGTTGGCACATTAGAAGCCCAGGAGCGCGTTTCGCTTCAGCCGCAAGTTCAAGGACGAGTCGAGCGCATATTTGTAGCCAGTGGCGATCGCGTCACCAAGGGAACGCCGATTCTGTCTTTAAGTTTGGATCAGACTACAGCCAATGTCTCCAGCGCCATTGCTACGGTTAACTCGAATCGTGCGGCTGTAACAACCGCCCAGGCACAGCTGGAAGCGAAACGAGCCGATCAAGTTAAAGCAGCAGCAGATGTGAAATTACAGCAAGTGCAGTTCCAGCGAACCAAGATGCTTGTAACAGAAGGCGCACAGGCGCGACAAGAACTCGATATTGCTAAAAACAACATAGATGCAGCGATCGCTACCCTAAATGCTGCTAAAAAGCAGGTAAATGCAGGCCAAGCAAGTGTCAATCAGGCAGTATCAAACGTCCAGCAAGCCCAGGCTCAAGTTGCCTCAAGTCAAGTAAATTTAAACCAGAAGCAGGTGGTTGCACCACTTGATGGTATCGTTGGCGATTTCTCAGTCAAGATGGGCGATTACGTGAGTACTGGCGGAACCTTGACCACGATTACCAAAAACGATATCCAGGATATGCGAATTTCAGTGCCGTCTAACAATGCTGCTCAATTGCGTCGAGGATTACCTGTGGAGCTACTGGATGTCAACACAGGTAAGCGTTTAAGTACTGGCAGTATTAACTTTATTGCGCCGCAAGTGAGTACAGCTGCCCAATCTATTTTAGTGAAAGCTCGATTTGCTAATTCAAATGGCAAATTGCGGGATGGGCAATATGTTCGCGCTCGGATTATCTGGAGCCAGCAACCGGGGATTTTGATTCCGATTCAAGTGGTGAATCGCATTGGTGGACAGAGTTTTGTCTATTTGGTGGAAGAAGACAAGTCAAAGAAAAAGGTGGTGGAAGAAGATAAGTCCAAGGAAAAGCCGCAATTCGTTGTGCATCAAAAACCTGTGAAGTTGGGTGAGGTGCAAAACGAGCGCTATCCCATTTTAGAGGGAATTAAACCAGGCGATCGCATAGCGGTATCTAACATTCTCAAACTGCGTGATGGCGTACCCGTTCAACCACAACCTTAGAAGTTAATACCAATTTGTAATTCGTAATTAGAGGATGTTTGAAAACTCATGATTAATGTGTCAAATATTTTTTACCCCACCCTAACCCTCCCCTTATAAACCCGGATTTCTCACCACATCTCTCAAAACCTTGTGCTCTTGAGCAGGGGAGCAGGGGAGCAGGGGAGAGATTTGTACAAGTTCTTTCCCCTCTGCCCCTCTGCCCCTCTGCCCCTCTGCATTTCAAGCTTGTGAGAAATGCGGGTAAAGGGGAGCCACTGCGTTGGGCGGCTTTGCCGACTTGTTCGCGCAGCGTCTCCCCTTGGGAGAAGCATGTGGCGTGAGGGAACCGGATTTTATTGTTTCCCCCCTTATAAAGGGGGGATTAAGGGGGGTAATAATTCGATTAAAATCTCAGCCAACCACTTTTCAAACATCCTCTTAGCTCGACTTTATCCATTTTTTTCGTAACGTACTCACCTAAGCTAAAACCTTTGTGGGACGGTAGTTTAGCTTTTTTCACTTCATCGATAATCTTTGACGTGGAAAAAGTATTTGCCAAAAAGCCAGGGTTTTTGCCGGATAAAGAAAACCGAGTTCTTAATTTTGGATAAAGTCGAGCTTAGGACTTTCTCAATCCAAAATCTAAAATCCAAAATCTAAAATCGTATAATCATCATGTCGATCGCAGACACCTTTATCAAGCGACCTGTCTTATCAACGGTTTGCACCCTGCTGATCTTACTAGTCGGTGGCATCTGTATTCCCTTGCTGCCGATTAACAGCTTACCGGAAATTGCGCCGATTCAGGTGCAAACTAGCAGCACCTATATTGGCGCAGATGCCCAAACTGTTGAAGATACCGTATCAACCTTGGTTGAGCGGCAAGTAAACGGGGTTGAGGGGATGCAGTACATGATTTCAACCAGTGGTAATGACGGCTCCAGCACCATTTCAACTCTGTTTGACCCAGGGAGTAACCGTAACAT
>NZ_JBTYKD010000245.1:0-39449 GCF_054880495.1 Nostoc sp. | reverse complement strand
AATGCACGAGCGCAATGCTCACAACTTCCCTCTAGATTTGGCTGCTGGTGATTTTGCTCCTGTAGCTCTAACCGCTCCTGCTATCAACGGTTAATTCTGAAGTTTAGCTAAATCAAAAAGCGCTCTCCCGAAAAGGAGGGCGCTTTTTAGTATCAATGATTATAGCGCTTAATTCTGGCACTGCATTCTCAGTTGAGTGTACGGTAGTGTAAAAACAATTCACTTCCAACCTGACGAGTTTCGACGAGTTGGAGATGAGGAGCTGCATTGGGAACAAAACCCTCTCCCTCCACTGGGCTAGGGGCGTGCTTTCCTCCATAAATGACAGGCCAAATTGTCAACCACCAATCGTCAATTCGTCCTGCTTGCAGTAAAGAAGCTGTTAAAGAGCCACCTCCCAAAGTAACGACCTTGTGAATACCCCGCTCTGCCATCAAGGTGTAGGCTCGATCCCAGTCCAGGTTTTTATCTCCCAAATCAATTAATTCAGCCAGTTTTTGCAAGGTTGTTGCATTAGAATTGCGCTCCAAACCAGCCCGTGTCGTAAATATCCATCGCTCAATATCCTGACTTAAAAAAGGCAAGTCCAGCGATAGGTCAAGGGAACCTGAGACAACGCAGGTAATGGGCTGGGGAGACTGCCCCCGAACCTTACGTGCTGCCAACAGTTCGGGATTGCGAATTGTAAAGGTTTCCCCCTCAGCCCGAATCGTCCCGGCTCCTACCAGGACTAGATCAGCAAGGGAGGCTTGATACTCTAAGTGTGCTTGATCAGCTGCATCAGATTCACGAGGCGCTTTCGGATCTACGGCGCTAATCTTTCCATCGGCCGTCATGGCAAGAACCACAGTTGTTTGGATAGCTGACATGATTACGTTCTGACGGTTCTTTATAATTTTACCTTTTTGAATTCTTTGCTATGAATAGTTGTTGCATTTGGCTTTAAATCACTTTCTAATTTGACACTAGCGACTTTGATGAAGGCTATCTTGGCCCCTAGGTAAGTACCGATATTACTTGCTGATTGAAAGCCCAAGTTTAGCAGCCGACGACGATCGCATTTTGGAGATGAAGCATGAAGGCAGTAGCGCCCTGGCGATCGCAGTTCCAGATCTGCTGCCAACTTCAAGTCCTATATTAGTTAATCTCCTTTCTCAATAATTCTGGAATCTGAGAAGGACGTTCAGCTACTGGAACTTGCGCTTCTTTTAAGGCAGCTAATTTACTTTGGGCTGTGCCAAAATTAGGATCGCGTCCGATAAACGTTGCTAAAGTGCCAGTTTGACGCCAACTTTTTCCTGGTGGTGCTTGTCTGCCTGCAATATAGGCAATTACTGGTTTATCAATTGCCTCAGCAATGTACCGCGCTGCTGCTTCTTCACTACCACCACCAGGTTGACCGACTAAAACGATCGCCTGTGTAGTTTCATCCTCATCGAGAATTTGCAGCCATTGCAGAAAGGAGGAACCAACGATCGCATCACTACCAATACTGACACTAATCGATTGCCCCAAACCTGCTTTTGTTAATTCGTAGGCGATTTCGTAGGTGAGGGTGCTGCTACGACTAACGATCCCCACTGCACCAGGGGTATAAAACTCGCTAGGTTGAGTACCTAAGAGAATTTTTCCCGGCACAATTATCCCTGGACTATTTGGCCCGACTACCAGAGTTTCACAGGCTTCGGCTTTGCGGAGTAATTGCACCATATCCAAAGGCGGCACGCCAGCAGTGATAATAATGATCTGGCGAATATGAGATGCGATCGCTTCTAATGCCGCATCTAGCACGTCGTAAGGATCTACACAAATAATTGTCGTGTCAATTGCCCCAAATCGTTCTATTACTTCCTCTACTAAGTCAAATACTGGCAGTCCATGCAGTTCCTGTCCGCCACATCCTGGATTGACACCAGCTACCAAATTCGTGCCATAAGCTATCATTTGAGCAACATGAGTGCCTGATATAAATTCACAAAAGCCTTGAATTAAGACTTTACTTTCTGGCTTTAGGTTCATAAAAAATTACCGTAAGTTTGGCAACCCAGTGCCTTGGACTACTTGGCATAAAAACGACAAGTTTTTCATGTCGGATTGATTCAATTTTTACTACTTCTTATTAACCGTTGGTTTAGCAAGCCGAACTGCTGCCGCCACTGCCTCATCTAAATTTTCTACCACCAGGAGCGCATTGCTGGGGGTTTTTAGTGTTGCTAAATATTTTCTAGCAGCATCAAATTCAGAACCAGCCAAACGAACAACTAAGGGTGAAAAATTCGGTTCTTGCCGATTTTTACTACCATTAGAATGTACAACCTGTGATTTAAGTTCGTTGTTGTCTTGCTGCACAACTCTGGCTATTATTTCAGCCACTTCCTCAGTTTGAGGAATGCTACCCATAAAGTTAATTAGTATTACTTGAATGCTTTTGTCAGCCTCCAGGATTTTCAGACCTGTAGCTAGGCGATCGCAGAAGGTAGTTGGTGTAGTATCTGTGAGGAAAGCATGACGTAGATTCAAACAAACACCTGGTTTGCCACCAGCATTAGCAACTAAATCCAAAGTTGCCATGACTGAACCAGTACCATTACCTAAAATACCGATTTTTCCATGCATTTCGATACCATCCCAGTCGCCCAAAATCCCATTGATTTCAGTACTGGTATGACGGCTGATAATTTTTGCCGCCGTCTCCGCAAGATCGGGATGACGCTTGATCGCCCGTTCGTTGACTCTGACTTTACCATTAAGAGCCATAACTTGACTAGTCGCACTGACTGCCAAAGGATTGATTTCGACTAAATCCAGGTCTTTTTGCACAAATAACTCGTACATCTTCTCCACAACGCTGCTTACCGACTGCATCAGCGTCCCTTGCAAACCCATTTTCAAAGCCAGTCGTCGGGCATAAAATGGCGAGAATTCCTGTTCTACAACGACATAGTGCATTTTTTCCCCAGCCGATTCCCAATCGATGTCCGCTTCTTTGCAACCTAAAAGTACTGGTCGGCAAACAGCAGTATCTAAAACCACCGCTAGATAAAATTCCTGGTTGGCGTCGTATTGGGATTCTGCCAGCACAACTTCCGGCAATTCGCCCCATATTGGTAAACTAAAGATATTTTGAGCAGCTGCGATCGCATCGATTGTCGTCTCCGCAAACCTGACTCCACCAGCTTTTGCCCGTTCTGCTCCATGTACTTGAGATTTCAGTACAATTGGAAAGCGAATTTTTAAACGTTTTAAATCTGTAGGATGGTCAATTCGTTGGGAGGGCAATACCGGAATGCCTATCTTCCCAAACCATTCTTTAACTTGGTACTCTAATAAATCCATTGATACACCTTGCATTGAAACTTTTCAAACCTTTAGTTAGTGCTGTCTTAATATTTTGCATCACCTTTATTGCATAATTAAGCTTTTGGCAGCTATAAAAATTTATTTTTTCACGGTTCAATTTTATCGAATTCCGCAAATCAGGCAGATTAATTTCGATAGCCAACCTGTTTATGCCACAGCCACAACACGTAATTAATCTCCTCAGTAAGTTTCTCAGCATAGAAGATAACTAGCATTTCTGTCAAAACCCTCTGACATAGGATCGTTTCCTTAACCCTGGGATAATTTTGTCACAACTGCTCTGCAACCAGAATTTTCGACACCAGTAGCTAGTGTGAATTTAATTGTCGCCAATAAATACAGTGAAAATACTCAAAAGCTCTATTATTCCCATCTTTTATTTGTAATTGATATCTGAAGATAGATTATTTTTTTGGCATCTAGCACAATGAAAATGTAGCGACGCGAACAATAACTGCCTTTTTAACTTTTGGTGAAAAGTCAGAATTTGTGTTAGAAAGTTGGTCGTTCAGATTTTCCGGCTGTGGTTGGTTAAACTGTGCATTTGCATTCAACAAACCCAGAAAGTTTGTTTCATCTCCTTAAAGATAATCAAAACAATATAGAAATTTAGCGGGAAAGCTCTATGAAAGTAGCAGTCCAGCAGGAAGATTTACAGCTTTTAGCCAAAACTTTGCAGGAACAATTACTTGTAGAAGTCTCAACGACTGAAGTCTTCGAGGTGAAGTGTGCCGTCAATAAAAACGAGCTAATGATTTTAACGGAACACACATCAGATGTAATAGTTGACGCTCAACTAATTTTTGCAGTCATTGAGGAAGTACTTCAGTCTTTAGCACCCCACAAAGAGCAACGAGTGCAATGTTTCCTTAGAGTTTTTGGCGAACAACTCCCTTATGCCAAATGTTTCTTGGCATTGAAGCAGACGGGGGGATTGGGGAATGGGAAGATGGGGAGCAGGGGAGACAAGGGAGACAGGGGAGACAAGGGAGAGGGAAGAGTAAATGCTTCATCATCTCTGACATATTCTCCATCAATCGATGAGACTCAAGAGGAGCAACCGTTTGACCCGTTTGCAGATGCGCCGAATTTGTTGGCTTCAAAGCCAGCATTCCCAATCAAACTTATCCTACTGGGTGCAGTGTTGGTGGGAACTGTAGTTTTAGGCGGTGGTGCTTACTTATTGACTCGCCCTTGTGTGATGTCTGAGTGTAAAGAAATACAAAATGCCGAGCAATTAAAAACAATATCCCCGCAACTGATGCGCCGCGCCAACTCTGAAAAAGAATTAATAGCTCTACAACAGCAACTTATAGCAGCCAGCGTAGCCCTGAATGCAATTCCTAGTTGGTCGCCCCGTTACCAAGTGTCAGAAGAACTAAAAGCAACTTTGTCTGGACGATCAGAAAAAATCAACCAGGTGGTCAAGGCTTTGCAGATGGCATCCTTGGCGGAACAAAAAGTTGCATATAGCCTAGAGGAATTACAAGCTAGGCAGCACTTATGGCGACAGGCTATAGCGCCACTAGAAACTATAAGTTCCAGTAGTGAACTCTATGGACTGGTGCAAGGTAAATTACTTAGTTATCGTATCCGTTTGCACGTTGTAAATCAACAGATATTTACTGAGGAAAAATGGCTGAAAAAACTAACAGCAGCAAAAGCTGTAGCCAATGCAGCCGAGAACCGCGAAACTACCGCTAAATCCTTGAATGAATGGCAAAAGGTGCAGTCTACTTGGCTGGTGGTAGTTAATGCCTTGAATACTATTCCCCAAACTAGCGTTGGATACCAAGAAGCCCAAAAGCTGTTGATAGATTATAAACCTAAGTTAGTGGCAGCACGCGATCGCGCTACAAAAGAACAATTTGCTGTTAAAACCTACCAACAAGCCGTTAGCAGCGCCAAGCAAGCCAAAGTTTATCAGCAACAAAACCAATGGCAAGCAGCTGCGACATACTGGGATCAGGCTTTGCAAACTGCTAAAAAAGTTTCCCAAGATAGCTTGTACTACACTCAGGCTCAGTCTCTGATCGAACCCTATTCAGCAGCCCTCAAACAAGTACAAGAAAAACTACAAGTTGTTAGTAGTTTGCAACAAAACCGCACCGACTTAGATAAAACCTGTATTAATGGAATTCGGATTTGCACATTTAGCATAGACAATACAAGAATTATTGTCCGGCTAACCCCGGAGTATGACCAAATAAGGCAAACTAACTTGGCTAATCCTTATTCTAAGAACTCGGATACTGCTGTTGACGTTACCAATCACTTGCAAATCTTACAGGAAGCTTTAGCTGTAATTAGTGACAATGCTAACCTATCTCTTTTCCTCTATGATTCCCAAGGTCAGGTAATTTATACAAGGACTTTAGGCGGGTAGAAAAGTTAGGAGTTAGGAGAGACGCGATTAATCGCGTCTGTACAGGGGTTTGGAGAGACGCGATTAATCGCGTCTGTACAGGGGTTTGGAATATAATAATGTCAAATGATTGAGATAAAACTTACACACTATACTAATTGACTATAATATGTATCACGCAAAATGGACATTTCTGGTGCTGAGTGCAACCCTGATTTGGTAACATATTTACTGTTTTGGGTGTTAGACATGGCTAAAAAACCCAAATTCTGTATAGTAGATATTTATGATGCGTAAGTCTGATGAGAAACGCGGCTTTAATAATTAAAAAGCCGCGTCGTAAACAACTCAGCCAAGGGTTTTTTTACCCAACGCCGAATTTAGAGAAAACTACCCTTACCCTGCATAAGGATTACCAATTCTGTCTACAGAGACGTTGGAGGAAAATGGCAAACGACCTGGATTTAAGCGTGGTTCTGCTGCATAGCCAACAGGAACTAAAACAGCGATCGCTAAATCTGGATTATCTGTTGCACCAATTACTTCTTTCACCTTGTCTTCAAGCCAACCATTCATAAAACAGGTAGATAATCCCAGACTTTCTGCTGCTAACACCAAATGGGTAGCCGCAATGATGGCATCTTTGATGGCATACTCGCGTCGCTTGTCGCCTAGCCCAGCTTGAAATTGCGGGACGGCGTTTTTAAAGTAGTTGACAGTGCCTTCATTCCATGCTCCAGTCTGAAGTCCCTGCTCGAGAATCGGAGTCAAGTTTTGTTCGCCTGCGTTAGGATCGGCAGCAAAAATAAAGGTTACAGGTGCTTGAACTATTTGCTGTTGATTAAAAGATGCTGCTGACAATGCTGCCTTTTGCGCTTCATCTTGCACAAGAATAATTTGCCAGTCCTGGAGATTATAACTGCTGGGTGCAGCCACGGTTAACTCTACCAGTTGCTTGAGCAGTTCTGGGGCGATGGGGTCTGTTTTAAAAGTTTTGATTGCACGGCGTTTAGCGATCGCACTGGGTACATCTAAAGGTTGAGTTTGAGTGATGGAACTCATGAGATTCTCCTGATAGTTGAGTTATGACTAAATAATTCGTAATAACGCTCTCTACGAGATGCTGCGCGTAGCTTGCTTGTATAGTAAGGATACGCGGACTCGCTACCGATGCGCTAACGTAATTAGGGTACAAGCAAATGTATTTATTCATCAAACAAAAATAAAAATTATTACCTTGTTTCAGAACAAACGACTTGCCTACCAAACGCGCAACAAACAGTCGTAAAGTCATAATTACGAATTACGTTAGCGAGTCATTGAGCATCATTACGAATTACGAATTATAAATTACGCCTTAGCTATCGGCTCGTTAGCAGTTGACCAAAATGGATAGTCTGTATATCCCTTTTCATCGCCACCATAAAAGCTTGCTTGATTTGCTTGATTTAGTGGTGCATTCAAAGCCAAGCGTTGGGGTAAATCTGGATTTGATATAAATAATGTGCCAAAGGCAACTAAATCTGCTGCTTTGTTTGCCAGTACTGCATCGCCTTTTTCACGGGTATAACCACCATTGACGATCAGTGTACCTGTAAAGCGATCGCGGATATGACTAGTGGGTACAATTATCCCGCCATGTCTGATGTCTGCCTCTGTTGCCTCAAAAATATGCAGATATGCCAAATTAAACTGGTTCAAGGCTTGAGCCGCATAACCGAATGTCTCCAGGGGATTGGAGTCACCTATATCGTTAAAAGTCCCACTGGGAGAAAGACGTACTCCGACTTGGTTAGAATCCCACACACTAGTTATCGCCTCTGTCACCTCTAACAGGAATCGGGCACGATTTTCAATCTTACCCCCATATTTATCTGTACGTTGATTGGTGCGATCCCGGAGAAACTGATCTATTAAATAACCATTAGCTGCGTGAATTTCCACCCCATCAAACCCAGCTGCTAGGGCATTTGCTGCTCCTTGACGGTACTGTTCGACTATCTGCGGTATTTCCGAAGTTTCTAAAGCACGGGGGGTAACAAAGGGTTTTGGCCCCTGATAAGTTGAAGCTTCACCTTTAGGAGCAATAGCAGAAGGTGCCACAGGTAAAGCTCCATTCGGTTGTAAGTCAGGGTGGGAAATCCTGCCTACGTGCCATAATTGCATAAAAATTCTTCCTCCCTGCTGATGCACAGCATCGGTCACTAACTTCCATCCCTCCACCTGTTCTGGTGAATGAATTCCTGGTGTAGCGGGATAGCCCTGTCCTTCAGGAGTTACCTGTGTTGCTTCGGAAATAATCAGTCCGGCGGAAGCACGTTGGGCGTAGTAGGTAGCATTGAGTTGATATGGTACGTTTCCCTGACTAGCCCTGTTTCGGGTTAAGGGTGCCATCACTATCCGGTTAGGTAGTTCCAGATTCCCTAATTGGTAAGGAGAGAATAAGTTGATATCAGTAGTCATGTCGCTTTACTCCAATTCAAAATTCAAAATTCGCAACCCCACATCTGGGATTAAATAGACCACGCAGTAGGGAACATTGCTCATTGGTTTCAACTAAAGGTAAAACCCTTTTCAAACCTCGTTTCCAGCCAGAGGCTGGAAATGCTGCTCATTGCGGCTCTGCCGCGAGTTACGGAGCCGGAGCCTCAAGGACGGGCATTCCCAGCCTCAGACTGGGAACGAGATAACCAGATAAGAGATAATCTCTAAAAACTTGTTATAAACTGGCTTTCAGCTTAGGTTGTACATGCATGAGCATTGCTGTGCCTCGACAACAGATGTGTGTGGTTAAAATACTAAACAATTGACCGAATTACGCCACCATCTACCCGCAAAGCTGCACCATTAGTTGCTGATGCTACGGGACTAGAAAGGTAAACTACGATCGCTGCTACTTCTTCATTAGTTGCAAAGCGTTTAATTAGGGAAGTTGGACGCACATTTTGGAAAAACTCAGCTTCAACTTCACTGCCACTAATACCGCGTTCTTGCGCCAGTTTGGTGATAAAGTCTTCAACTCCTTCTGAGCGGGTTGGCCCTGGTAGGACGGAGTTTACTGTAACTCCAGTCCCAACAGTCATTTCTGCTAGACCTCGTGCAATGGCTAGTTGCGCTGTCTTAGTTGTGCCGTAGTGAATCATTTCCACGGGGATTTGAATAGCAGATTCGCTGGAGATAAAAATTATCCGCCCCCAGTTTTGCTCTAGCTGCTTTTGCAGATATTGCCGACTCAAACGGACTCCACTGAAGACGTTAACCTCAAATATCTTTAACCAGTCTTCATCAGTAATATCAAAAAACGTTTTTGGCTCATAAATACCGACATTGTTGATGAGAATATCAACGTGAGGAACTTTTTGAACGAGTTGCTCTACCCCTGATGCAGTACCGGCGTCAGCAACTACACCAGAAACTTTCGCATCAGGTGTACTTTGCTTAATTTTAGCGATCGCTTGGGCAACTCGTTCTTCAGACCGACCGTTGACAATCACTGATGCACCCTCTTGAGCTAGCCCAAGGGCGATCGCCAAACCAATACCTGCGGTTGATCCACTGACCAGCGCGGATTTACCATGCAATTTCAAGTCCATTTCACTCTTTCCCCGTTACGAGTTGTGATGTGTAAAGCCCCCGTCATTTATGCGGGGGATATAAGCGGATGGCTGAATAAATTTCAGCCGTTAATGGTAAGATATATATCCTGGGCAGGGCGTTGTCCAGTGGGCGAGGCAATGTAAGACGGGTGTACCTGCAATTGCTGCTTGAACCCAGAATCCCCCCTCATTCATGCGGGGGAGTGCGTCAATTGAAACAGAATGCTCTGGGACTGGGGGAGAAGGGGGACAAAGAAGAATTATTGAAAAAGTCTTTCCCCACTCCCCAGTAGAGACGCGATTAATCGCGTCTCTCCCTTAAATTAAAGATGCTGTGCTAAGGTCTTATTCAAGGTGGTTTTTGGGACTGCCCCAACGACAGTATCGACCTGCCGACCTCCCTTAAAAACCATCAGCGTCGGAATACTACGAATTCCATAATGGCTGGCAACAGTCGGATTTTGATCCGTGTTCAGCTTCACAAATTTCACCTGTCCTTCGTATTCAACAGCAACTTCATCGACGACTGGACCCACCATCCGGCAAGGACCGCACCACGGGGCCCAAAAGTCTACTAAGACCGGAATTTCACTTTCCAAGACTTCTTGCTTGAATGTGGCTTCTGTGACATTTGTAATGGATGACATAAATTGCCTTCCTAATTAATTCTATAATTCGATAATATCGAATAATAAAAATATATGCCACTTAATGAGATAATGCAAGTATGAGATTTCTTTATCATCCAGATCGAAAAAATATTTCTTTACCGGGAGTGCTGTACGCATTGGGCGATCCAGTGCGGCTGGAGATTGTGCGGCGGCTGGCGACTGAGGGGGAACAATGCTGTGCGAGGTTTGATTTTGCGATCGCTAAGTCTACCATGTCCAATCACTTTAAGATTTTGCGGCAGTCGGGGATAGTCTTGACACGGAAATCCGGGACACATCACATTAACATACTGCGGCGTGAAGATTTAGAGGTGCTGTTTCCAGGGTTGCTGGATGCAGTATTGAAAGCCGCTCAACCATTGCCTGTTGAACCCGCCACTACTAAACAAACAGCTTCAATGATTTAGGGGCATTGGGCACTTGTACTGACTTGTACTGAGGGACGTCGAAGTATTGGGCATTGGGCATGAATTGTTTAAGAATCTTCTCGTTTTTTAATTTGTGTTTCTAAATCAGCAAAGATATCATGTTGTTCTCGAAAAACCCTTGGAGTGTGAGATAAACCTAAATCTATAGCGAGTAAATCAATACCGTCGATAATTTTGGGTATCTGCGCTTGATCAACTTGCAGACCAAGAAAGCATTTCTGCCTGTAATCTGGTCTTTCCTGAAAGAGTGCAATCGCTCTTTTCAAAGGACGTATAACCTCATAGGCTTTTTCAGCCTTCTCAATTGATACTTGAGGGATTGGCGATTGCAGCCTGAGAATTGCTAGATCAATTAAATCTCTTGCCTCAACGCTGTTATCTGCGTAACGGTCAGAATTTGACAGCAGTTTAGAGGTAAAACAGTCATTGAAGCTCAAGCACGGAACCACTGACCAGTTTGGATATCTTGGTGGGTCTAGTTGAAAACGAGTTTCGGCAATAATTTCCGTTTTAATCGGCACATCACCTACAAAAACTATCATCCGAATTCCATATTGGTCAGTTGTGCTACGTCCAACTTGGATTTTACTTAAATCCCGAAATAATGCTTCATGCCCACCCTCAAATACCACTGTACGCAGGTACTTATAGCCTTCTGTACCAACAGAAGCGATAAAATCAACGTCCTTACTCCAGCGATATTCTTCAAACTCAAATGCCAGAAGAGTTCCGCCACCGAAGTAAGCAGAACCCTTCCTAAGTATATCGGAATCTAAGCATTGAAGAACTGTGAGAATTTGATTATGGTGTTCTAACCTGAAGGTCATAAACAAACTTGCAACCAGGACTTGTAATGTCTGGCAAGTTCCTCAAGGAAATTCAGTTCTTCACCCTCAAGATTATTAAATAGATTGTGATATTGCCAACCACGCTCGTAGCGACTCAGCATTTGTTCTGAAGTAAAACGATATACATCGGTGGTCTGCCAACAAATTGACTCCAGAAAAGGCAGCTTTTTGGGGACAGTAACAGGATTAATTGTTGGTGTTGCGGTTGTCATAACTCTTTTAATCAACCACTTTAGGCTTAACTTTAATTTTAGATTAGCACTAACGATTTTGAAATTCAATTTTATTCTAACTAAAAATTATCTGGGCTGTGATAAACTCTTCCTTTCCAAGCGCCGCCGCGACCTTGCCAGTGACGTAATGCTGAGTCTAAAGTCATCAGCGTATAGAGAAAAGCGATCACAGGTAAACTAAATGCTAACCAAGGAGAACATTTATAAAAGCGGATTGTCGGGTAGTAAGCAAAAGCCATTAACAGCCATCCTAATATACCTGTAAGTGCGATCGCCCAATTGCTCCAAACTGCACCCAGAATTACACACACAGGGGGAACTAGATAAATCAGAGGCATTCCCACCAAAGTTCCCAATAGTAATAATGGAGAATAATTCAGTTGGGTATAGGCACTACGGGCAACCATATCCCAAATCGTCGCTAGGGAATCATAGGGACGCAAACTGTAAGTTAAAGTACTCAATCCTAGCCAGATACGCCCTGTGGGGGAGGATGAGGGAGATGAGGGAGATGAGGGAGATGAGGAGAAGGAAGAATTACTGTCTCTCCCACTCTCCCAGTCTCCTACTCTCTCACTACTTTTAACGGCACAAGCCAGGGCGCAATCGTCAATTAAAGCTTGGCGAATGACTTGAATACCCCCGATTCGCTCTAAAGCTTCACGGGCGATCAAAATAGATCCTCCGGCTGCGGCGGCTGTGGGATTGTTGGGATTATTCACCCAACGAAAGGGATAGAGTTTTTGGAAGAAAAACACGAAAGCCGGAATCAAAAGTTTTTCCCAAAAGCTTTCACACCTGAGTCGCACCATTACAGAAACCATGTCTAAATCTTCCTGCACAGCTTTAGCAACGAGTCGGCGAAGATTACCAGGATCATGTTCGATATCTGCGTCAGTCAGCAAATAATAGTCAGGTGCAAATAAACTCGCGCTGTTTATACCTTGCTCAACTGCCCAAAGTTTGCCCGACCAACCAGGAGGCAATGTTTCACCAGTGATAATATGCAATTGCTGAGGTTTACCTACAGCGTGTGCAACTCCTTCGGCAAAATTTGCTGTCCGGTCTGTGCTGCGATCGTCTACCAAAAACACGTTGAAAGAACCAGGATAATCTTGAAGTAGGAGCGATCGCAAGCTAGTTGATATCAAATCAGCTTCGTTACGAGCTGGAACCACCGCACAAACCACAGGTAATGATTTTAGCTGAGTTTCTGTAACCTCTAGTTGCTGGTCTGTCCGCCAAAACTGCCCCCGAAAACACAGTAACCCCAACCAAATTGTTAAGGATAAGAGCATCAATCCTAATACAATTACACCCATGACCTATTGCAAATTCTCAGTAACTCAGACAGAATACTATGTCTACTGTTAGAGTAAAAAATTTTTTTACTGTAGTGCCGTGTTCATAGCTAGTGTTGGGTGTTGAGGTTAAATAGTATTTGATGCAAACACAAGACAGGGTAAAAGTCAATCAAGTTGTAACAGCGATCGCAGCTAGCCAACAATATTTGCTTTCGATTCAAAATCCCGTAGGTTACTGGTGGGCAGAATTACAATCTAATGTCACCATCACTGCTGAAGTGGTCCTGCTGCATAAAATTTGGGGAACAGACCAAACCAGACCTTTAGATAAAGTTGAAGCATATTTGCGTCAAGAGCAACGGCAGCATGGCGGCTGGGAACTTTACTATGGTGATGGCGGAGAAATTAGCACCTCGGTTGAAGCTTATATGGCGCTGAGACTGCTAGGTGTACCAGCAACCGATCTGGACATGATTCGGGCGCAAGCTTTTATTCTCCAACGGGGTGGTATCAGCAAAACTCGGATTTTTACCAAGTTGCACTTAGCTTTGATTGGCTGCTACAACTGGCGTGGTATTCCCTCGCTACCAGCTTGGGTGATGCTGTTGCCAAAAGCTTTCCCCGTAAATATCTACGAGATGTCTAGCTGGGCACGTTCTAGCACAGTACCATTACTGATTGTATGCGATCGCAAACCTGTTTTTCTCACGGACTCAGCTATCAACCTAGATGAGCTATACGTTGAAGGTGTTGATCGAGTCCGGTGGGAATTACCCCAAAGTGGCGATTGGACAGATTTATTCCTCACCCTTGATCAGGGGTTCAAGTTGGCAGAAAGTCTGAATTTAGTACCTTTTCGTGAAGAAGGCATCAAAGCCGCCGAAAAATGGATTTTAGAGCGCCAAGAAGCTACAGGCGATTGGGGCGGCATTATTCCAGCGATGCTGAATTCAATGCTAGCTTTGCGCTGTCTGGATTATAACCCAAGCGACCCCATTGTGGAACGAGGTTTGCAAGCAATTGATAATTTTGCCATTGAAACAGAGGATAGCTACCGGGTACAGCCTTGTGTTTCACCCGTCTGGGATACCGCTTGGGTGATACGTGCTTTGGTAGATTCTGGTTTTGCACCAGATCATCCGGCTGTGGTAAAGGCTGGAGAATGGTTGCTACAAAAACAAATTTTAGATTACGGAGATTGGGCTGTCAAAAATCGTCAGGGAAAACCAGGGGCTTGGGCATTTGAGTTTGACAATAACTTTTATCCAGATGTAGACGACTCGGCTGTGGTGGTGATGGCACTAGATTTAGCGAAACTCCCTAATGAAAAAATTAAGCAGGCAGCGATCGCTCGTGCCTTAAACTGGATTGCATCTATGCAATGTAAACCAGGCGGGTGGGCTGCTTTCGATTTGGATAATGATCAAGATTGGCTCAACTCGATTCCTTATGGCGACTTGAAAGCCATGATTGATCCAAACACCGCAGATGTTACGGCTAGAGTCGTAGAAATGCTTGGTGCTTGTAACCTGTCAATAGATAGTTATAATTTAGAGCGATCGCTTACTTATCTTCTGCGCGAACAAGAAACTGAAGGCTGTTGGTTTGGTCGTTGGGGTGTAAATTATATCTACGGCACCAGTAGCGTCCTCTCAGCCTTGGCGTTAATTGATCCTCAAAGGCATAAACTGAGTATAGAACGGGGAGCAGTTTGGTTAGTTGGATGTCAAAACCCAGATGGGGGTTGGGGTGAAACTTGCCGCAGCTATGATGATCCTAGTCTCAAAGGAAAAGGAAATAGTACTGCATCTCAAACTGCTTGGGCTTTAATTGGGCTAATAGCAGCAGGTGAAGCAACAGGTAAATTAGCTCTTGAGGCTATTGAACGGGGAATTGGCTATCTAGTGGCAACTCAACAGCCCGATGGTACTTGGTTTGAGGCGGACTTTACAGGTACTGGCTTCCCTTGCCATTTTTATCTCAAGTATCATATGTATCAACAATACTTTCCTTTAATCGCGCTAGGTCGCTATCAAAGAGTAATTAGAGAAAATTAGTTTGGATGCAATACGCTGTGGGAAACAACCAATACGGTTTAGATCAGCTGGGAAGAAAGGAGAGTTCTTAAAATTAAATTTGTCATAAGTTCAACTAAAGTTGTAATTAGAAACGTTCAAGTTGTAAGTTGTTATATCATGTTCGGTAAATTACTTATGATTAAGCCCCGATTTGAATCCACCAATGAAAACCAGTTAACCCTTGAATCAAATCTTGCTGTTGAAGTAAAGATTGACAGCGACGGAATAAAATTTCCTCCAAATCATCGAGTGTCTCAAATGTTTGATTGGCAATTGGTTCGTTAACCAAAGTCCACAATCTTTCCGCAGGTTGCAATTCAGGTGAATGGGAGGGTAAAAGTGTCAAATGTAGCCCAACGGGTAGCTCTAAATCTTTGCTGGTATGCCACCCAGCTTGGTCAACAGCTAAGAGAATATGTTTATTAGCGCCTAAGTTGAATTCACGGGCAAAATCTGCTAAAACCTGATTAAACAGCTCTGTATTGACGTAAGGAAGAATCCACCAATAACTTTCCCCGGTATTGGGATGTACGAACGCATACAACCATAACCACTTGTATCTCCAGTTGACATTGGCTATTGGTGTTTCCCCTTCGGGAACATAAACTCGTCGAATAATCGGCTTGAGTCCTAAACGATAGTGAAGCGTTAGCGAGTCTTCGAGCGTCTGTTCATCCTCGCACCAAAGTTGAATTTCTGCATCTGGGTAATTAGCTTTGAGTTCTTCAACTTCTATAGCTAGTTTTTTTTCCAGGCTTCTTGCTCAAAAGGGTCGCTTTCGGTGTGAGATGGGCGAGGTACTCGTAGTCTAAAAGTCATCTGCCGTAATATCTCCCATCCCCTGTATCTACTAATCTTTGTCCCCGTAACTTCACTTAACCAATCCGCAACTTTTCGCCCATTCCAAAACCCCCCATCTGGCGCGTTTGACTGCAAAGCTTGCCATAGCTGTGCTTGGTGGATATCGTCTATTAGCGTCTTTGCTCCCTGATTTTCACTGCGGCTCCGGCGTAGCCCGCCGAAGGCATCGCCTATTCCAGAAATGCCCGACTCGTTATACCTTTTAACTAATGCGTAGATCCATGTTCTGCTATAGCCTGTTACTTCCTCAACTTCTTCCGTTTTTTTCCCTTGTGCTAATAACCATATAATCTGGCATTGACGACTTTCTACTCCGTATGAGTGCCTGACGGTAAACCTGTTCTAACTCGGAAATATTTAAATGTGTGGCTATACTGATCCGTTTCGGCATAGTTCATAATTACACTCTTTACTTTTATCATAAGCGATTATGCGAACATGATATTACCTCACCCTCAATCCCTCTCCTTATAAAGGAGAGGAAAGCTAGAGACAAAATGAAGTTTTGCATTTTATTTACAGGACTTACGCAAACAATAGCTGAAAAGAATGATTTTTAGGTAGGGGCAATACCCTGCGGTCAGCTAAAGCTACATGAATTGCCCCTACAGGTTAATTTATTTTTACAAATGATTTAGGACTGCTATAGATGCTAATATCGGCAAAAATCTCCACAAAAACTTCATATAAATAACAAGATATCGACATAGGTCTTTGCCATATTTTGATTCAGAGATTCACTGAATAAATAGAATCAAGGAAATCACATGAACAAGTTTGCTAAAGGTTTAATTCTAGCTTTAGCGATCGCTACCCCCATAGCCATTGCTGCACCAATCTTTCAAGCTACACCAGCTTCAGCTGCTGTTAGGCATCATAGACGTCATCACAAACCAATACATCGCTATCCCATTAACAGACATCATCAATAATCTGCTGCTGTCAAACACAGCATATTTAATGATAATTTACTCTTAGTAGTAATAGTTGGTAGTAGCTCTGCAACAAAATTTATACTTTAGACATCTGCGAAAAAGAATGTAGAGACGTAGCAGGGCTACGTCTTTACAAGTGTTCTGGGTAACGCATATTTAGTTTCTGGAGATGTCTTTTATTTATTTGCACAATAAATAAAGCTGTGTAACCTCGCTGTTGTCCTCAGTCATCGGCGGGGTTTTCAATGTTTGCTTTTATTTAACTTGCTCAAAGGGGAGCGATCGCGTCAAAATAAGAGTTAGACGCTGTAACCTAACTTAACAATGACCCGAACGCAGCTTGAGGAAATTTCCCCTAAACTAACACCGCCAAATGAACGGGGATATGAATATGATTTGGTAATTGTCGGCGGTGGGATTATTGGGTTAACTCTAGCCTCTGCTTTAAAAGATTCTGGCTTGAGTGTCTTGCTAATTGAGGCGAAAGCTGAATCAGTGGCGGTAGCGAAGGGGCAAGCCTATGCAGTTCATAAACTTTCGTCGCTCATTTATCAAGGAATTGGAGTTTGGGACAAAATGTTGCCTCAAATCGCCAAATATTGCCGCGTTCATCTTTCTGATGCCGATTCTCCCAATGTGGTGGAATTTGCCACAGATGATTTAAATATACCAGAGTTGGGTTATGTGGCGGAACACCAAGCGCTGTTGCAACCGTTGCAGGAGTTTGTCGAAAATTGTCCAAATGTGACTTATCTGTGTCCGGCGGAAGTCGTAAATACGCAGTACGATTCCGATATAGTAGCGATAGATATTAAAGTTGCCGATCAGTTACAGACAGTCAAGAGCAAATTACTTGTAGCCGCAGATGGGGCGCGATCGCCGATTCGTCAAGCTGCTGGAATTAAAACTCTGGGCTGGAAATATTGGCAGTCTTGCATCGTGGCATTTGTCAAACCCGAAAAACCGCACAACAACACCGCTTATGAGAGATTTTGGTCTAGCGGACCCTTTGCGATTTTACCTTTACCGGGGAACCGTTGCCGCATCGTCTGGACAGCCCCCCATGAAGAAGCAAAAGCTTTATGTGCTTTAGATGATCAGCAATTTTTGGCAGAATTAACCCGTCGCTATGGTAATCAGATGGGGAAATTGGAATTACTCGGCGATCGCTTTGTATTTCAAGTACAACTCATGCAAAGCAATCGCTATGTTCTCCCTCGACTAGCATTAATTGGTGATGCGGCGCACAATTGCCATCCTGTGGGCGGACAAGGGTTAAATCTGGGTATTCGGGATGCAGCAGCTTTGGCGCAAGTAATCCAAGCAGGGCATCAAGCGGGTAAAGATATTGGTGATATTCAGATTCTTAAAGGTTATGAACGCTGGCGTCAGCTGGAAAACCTGACGATTTTAGGTTTCACCGATTTGTTAGATCGGATGTTTTCTAATAATTTCTTACCTGTGGTGGTGGTGCGTCGCCTGGGCTTATGGTTTTTGCAGCGAGTACCTGTATTAAAGGTGTTTATGCTGAAGTTAATGATCGGTTTGAAGGGGCGGACTCCAGAATTGGCAAAACGATAAACGCTACACGACACCAGCTTGAAAAATCTGATTTGGGGTGAGATTCAATTCGGGAAAAGTTTGGGAAATAATGCGATGGCTTTCTCTAAACTGAGTTATCTGATATTCCCCATCAACTAAGTTACAAACAGAGATTGTCGGTTGTTTGGGGTTGCCGATAAAGTTACGTCCACCCAAGGCAGCATAATCGACAATCCAGTATTCTGGGATACCCATCTCTTCATAATCAGCATATTTTATATAGTAATCGTCGCGCCAGTTGGTTGATACAACCTCAATTGCCAAAGGTATCGATGCACCCAAACTAATGATAGATTGTTTTTTCCATAACTTTTCGTTTGCCAGATTTGCACGATTTAGCACCAACACATCTGGGAAGTAACCAGAATCTTTTTCAGTAGGTCTAACTATAGATTGGTTGGGCATAAAGTAGGGCAATCCTAGACGTTTAATTTCAAAAGGAATTTCGATACCTAAAAATCCTTTAACTTCCTCGTGTTCCCCTACTGGTTGCGCCATTTCAAGAATTTCTCCTTTATGTAGTTCGTAGGGTACTCGTCGATTTTCGGGTAGCCAATCGACGAATTCCTCAAAGGTTACTAGCTTGGGTATGGCTTGAGTCATAGATGATAGAGAATTACTGATGATAAAAATATTATCTCTAATTTAGGCGAATGCGGACAGCTTTTTCACGACGGTTAAAAACGCGCCTATATCGGGAACCGCATTTGTTATTACGGCAATTGCATTTGTGATATCGGGAACCGCATTTGTTATATCGGCGATCGCATTTGCTATATCGGTAAGCGCATTTGCTATATCGGCGATCGCATTTGTTATTTCGGTAAGCGCATTTGCTATATCGGGAACCGCATTTGCTATATCGGCGATCACATAGTAGAATTTTGGAAGCGATGCCTAAGTTGGGCTACGCCTAGGCTAGTTCTTGGGTATTGAGAACAGATAGTGAAATTGAAAGACAGAGGAAAAAAGAATGTCTTTAAAGTTAGCTCAACTAATTCAACAAGCAGAAAATCTCTCAGCAGAGGAACAATTAAAACTAATTTCTCATTTGGCTCAGAAATTGAGTGGAATTACGCAGGTAAATCCAAAACTTCCCCAGCCAGATAGTACTCAAGCAAAGGAGATTCCTGAGAGAGGAAAGTCTATTTGGCAAATTGCAGAAGATTTCGTCAAAGATATCCCTGAAGAAGAACTTAGCAAGCTTCCATTGGACGGTGCAGAGCAACACGATCATTACATTTACAGCACTCCAAAAATTGAGGCATGAGGCAGGCTCATATTTGCACTACATTTCGTACTTGATGCGTAAGTCCTGACATAGTAGCATTTTAGAAGCGATCGCTTCACTCAGATGTGGTAAGCAAATGCCCACCCTACATTTTGCTACGATAGTATACAATCAATTTTCCAGGATCTGAGGGTATGATAGGATCAAGTGAACAAACAGCCATCATCCGTACAGAGCGGGGATTAACGATCGCAGGCACTCGCATTACTATTTATGACGTGATGGATCATCTCGCACCAAGACGATCACCAGAATTAGTTTTGAATTGGCTTCCACTGACAAAAAACCAACTTGAGTCGGCTTTATCCTACATTGAGATGAATCGTACTGAGGTTGAAGCTGAGTACCAAGAAGTTTTGAAAACAGCAGAAGAAATCCGGCAGTATTGGCAAGAACGGAACCGAGATCGCCTTGCTCAGATTGCCACGATGCCGCCTAAACCCGGTCAAGAATCTCTATGGAAAAAACTCCAAGCGCAGAAAGCTAAACATGCAGTGGAGTCATGAATTTTCTAGTTGATTACAACCTTCAGAAATACGCTGCTATTCTTCTGGGAAAAATTGCAAATGATGGTTGGCTTGATCTGATACCTCTGTCTTTTATCTTTTTTCAAGACATTGAGTTGCCAACGGATAGCAATGATCGGGTTGTATGGCAACTTACTCAACAAAATCAACAAAACCGAGTGATTTTGGTGACTGCGAATCGCAACATGAAAGGAGAGGATTCATTAAGATTCAATTGTCAAGCTACAGCACGGCAGTTGCTCCACTTGGGGAGACCCCAACACCGCCCTGCCTTGTCTGCTTATTAGGCAGCAATTGGGTTTTTTAAGTGGTTGATTACCCTCCCACTACCCCTATTTTACCAAAAGCCGTCGTAGAACGACGGGGTTTTAGACCCAAGTTTTTGATAACAAGTCGCTCAAGTCGCTGCACCGGAACATACCTATATGGTCAGATGAGTAGTAGAGATTATTTGCATCCAGCAATATGAATCTTATCAAGTACCCAAGATAGATGCAATAAAATATAAAATGTGTTATCTACTCAATACTGGCAACCATAGGATTGAAAATCAGGATTTTTCTACATAAAATTAAAAATCTAAAATTAAAAATTGGACAGACTGATGGTTAGGAGTGTTAGAGTTTCAAGAAATTCACCGGAACTTTTCAGCGGGTATTCATGCTGAAGAAACTACAGAAAAAGCAAATTTCGATAATTGCGGGTGCAGCACTGTTTGCCTTTTTAGCTGGGGCAATGGTATCAGCACCTGAGATTGGCAAGTCTCTGGGGAAATGGCTCAAACTGAGTCAGAATCAAGCACAGCAAACATCAGAGGGTAGCATTGCCCAATCAGCCGTCTTTCCACTGGTATCAGAATCTCTGCCAGAACGGGCGGCACAACTAGCAGCGATCGCCGGACAATCGCGATCGCCAGACCGAAATCGCGCTCGTTATCTTTTGGCGAGTGATTACATTGAAAGAACCCAAGGGCAAAAAGCCCTGGTTTTACTGGACGGACTAGAGAAAGACTATCCCATTCTCGCGCCCTACATTTTGCTGAAACAGGCGCAGGCACAGGATATACTGGGCAAGGATGGCAAAGCCTCCGATCTCAGGCAAAGTGTGCTGAAACAGTATCCCAAAGAAGCGGCGACAGTGAAAGCGCTATATCTAATTGCCCAACCGAAGCAACAAGAAACCGCGATCGCTCAATTTCCTTCTAATCCTCTGACTTGGGAAATTATCCGCAAACGCTTACAAGAAAATCCCAATCAGCCACAATTACAATTGATTTTGGCTAAATATGCCTATGATCAACCAGGGATAGTGGGCGTTTTGGATCAGTTAGTAAAACAGCCTACCCTGAAAGCCGAAGACTGGGAACTCATTGGTACAAGCTATTGGGAAAATAATCAATTTTTGAAAGCGGCGAATGCTTATGCCAAAGCACCGAAAACATCCCGTAACCTCTACCGTACTGCACGGGGGTTACAGGTAGGAGGCAAAGATCAACAAAAAGCGATCGCCACCTATAAACAATTAGTGCAGCAATTTCCAAATACTGAAGAAACCGGGAATGCTCTACTGCGTTTACCAGAAATGGCCAAAACAGGTAAAGACGGCTTACCCTATCTTGAGCAGGTAATTAGTAAATTTCCGAAACAAGCTGGTATTGCACTGGTACAAAAAGCCAAAACTCTCCAAGCTACGAATAATCAAAAGTCAGCTAGCCAAGCGTGGCAATTACTCATAGCCAAATACGGCAATTCTGATGAAGCAGCAGAATATCGCTGGAAAATCGCCCAAGATAAAGCCAAAGCTAAGGATTACGTCGGTGCTTGGCAATGGGCAGAACCAATTGTCACCAACAATCCCAACACTATTTTAGCTCCCAGAGCAGGCTTTTGGGTGGGTAAATGGGCAGCTTTGCTAGGGAAACAGCAGCAATCTCAAACTGCTTATGAGTATGTGATTAGCCAGTTTCCTTACTCTTACTATGCCTGGCGAGCCGCAACGATGCTGGGGCTAAATGTCGGCAACTTTGACAACGTGCGCGTCATGAACCCGGAAGTAATCATACCCCAGCGTCCATTACCACCTGCTGGTTCTGAGACTTTCAAAGAATTGTATCTGCTGGGTCAAGACCGCGATGCTTGGTTACAATGGGAAACAGAATTTCAGAACAAAATTCAGCCAACGGTAGCAGAGCAATTTACTGAAGGGTTGGTGCGGCTGGCTAAGGGAGAAAATCTCATCGGAATTGACAAAATTTCTAAATTGGAAGATCGGGAAATACCAGCTGAACTTGCCCAATATCAGGCTCTAAGCAAACAGATTACATACTGGCAAGCCCGTTATCCATTTCCCTATCTCCGAGAGATTGAAAAGTGGTCTACTGAGCGTAAACTCAATCCCCTGTTAGTCACTGCCTTAATCCGTCAAGAGTCACGGTTTGAGCCAAAAATCAAATCCGTTGCTAACGCTACTGGTTTAATGCAGCTGTTGCCGAGTACAGCTCAATGGATCGCCCCACAAATCAAGGTGGATATCAAAACCATAAACTTAGAAAATCCCAACGATAACATCATGCTGGGTACATGGTATTTGGATCATACCCATCAGCAATATAACAATAACTCGCTGCTAGCGATCGCCAGTTACAATGCTGG
This sequence comes from Nostoc sp., assembly GCF_054880495.1. Classification (NCBI taxonomy): domain Bacteria; kingdom Bacillati; phylum Cyanobacteriota; class Cyanophyceae; order Nostocales; family Nostocaceae; genus Nostoc; species Nostoc sp. The sequence goes on along the minus strand of NZ_JBTYKD010000245.1, from coordinate 16,699 downwards.
TCCTGGCAATGTTTCCAAATGGCTGCAAACTCTAACTACAAAAGATCCAGATGAGTTTGTTGAAGAAATTCCCTTTGATGAAACCAAAAATTATGTCCGGCAAGTATTTGGCAACTACTGGAATTATTTGAGGCTTTACAACCCTGAGATTTCTAGCACCGTCGCCAACTACTCAACCACACACCCACAACTACCGGCGCGATAATCTTAAAAAGTTATGAGTTGTGAATGTTGAGTTAAAGAGGAATTTTCAGGTAAATAGACCACGCGGTAGGGGCACAGCAATGCTCATGCGTGTCAACTTAAGAAAAAAGCTGCTTTGAGAAGACGTTTTGCCCTCATCCCCTAACCCCTTCTCCCAACTTGGGAGAAGGGGAACTAGAGAATTTGCTCTCCTCTCCCAATTTTGGGAGAGGGGCTGTTCTTGTGAGGGTTAAACCTCGAAAGCTTGCCTTGCCTAACTTCTAGGTTAAGTTGACACCAATGAGCTTTTTCTGTGCCCCTACGACAGATGTGGTTCAAATACATGAAACCTGCTGTAAAGCAATTTTTTAATTCAAAGTTCACAACTCATAGTCTAGTGATGTATCACGAAATTTTACACATAGTTAAGTGGGGCGATGCCTAAGTTGGGCTGCGCCTACGCTGTTTTTTCTGTTGAGAGGGTGAGGTGATCGCTAGCTAATATTTTATTCTCCATAAATAAATTTACTTGCTCTGTATCCTTATCTGTTTCGGTCAAGTAGACAACAGTATAAATTTTAAGGGAATTATCATCGAAAATTAATTGAATTATTAGTAAATACATTTAGATTATTCTTAGACAAGCATTTGCAGAGTTGAGAAAACAATGAAATAAAAATATTTAGCGGGCAAGTAACTCTGCAAACAGCAGTTGGAGTCGATGTGTTCAATCATTTACCCACAACTATCAATCTCAATGCTAAAGTGGAGGCTGCCATTTCGCCGCCGCAAGTTTCGCCATCAGGTCGATTACTATCGGTAGTAGTAATATCAGGTAATTTTGAACAAGGGCCTTATAAATCTAATGCCCGAACTTTAGATAACCAAATTATTGCTTGGCGATTTGGGCCTGATTTATACTGGCAGATTGACCGTGACACCAGTTTGTTTTCGTCATTGTGTTTAGGTAGTTACAACGATGGTAATTCGGAGGTGCAGTCTTTTAGTAGGTTAGAGCGCAAGTTCGGCCAATTTTCTCTGGCAACTAACTTATATCACTTGGAGTTACGATCGCAATTTAGAAGGCACAAGTGGCTATTTTTCGCTACCAGATTTCCTAGTTTACAACGCTGAGGTGGCTTGGGAGGGAGATATTGCTAATTTCTGAGGCTGTCGCCTCACTGCCAACTTAGGACGGCAGCGACTTAAAGGAGAATTTGACAACGCCAATACCTATCAAACGCGCTCTATAAAGCTCCAATATAAAAGCAGACTTGGGCTATACCTTTAGTAATGTCCGCAATCAAGATACCGGGGAAAGTGCCTATAGTGGTAATTCCCTGACTGGACAGTTGCGGGTCAAATTTTAAGAGTCAGTAAATAATTCGTAATACTTCTCTACGAGAGGCTGCGCTCAGTACAAGTTCGTAATGACGCTTTCTACCAGACACTAAAACCGTAGCTTGTCTCTCTGTAATATTACGCAGACTGGCTACCGCTACGTTCGCGGAGCGTCTCGTAGAGAAGACAGTAATTCGTAATTTTCAATTCTGTAGCAACAACTTCAGACGTAGATAATACGAATTTGAAAAATGATTGCGATAAATAAATTTACACCAAGGCGATTCCTAATCCAAAATCGTTCGACTGAGCGTTCGCGTAGCGTCTCGTAAAGAAGTCGAAGTCTAAAATCCAAAATCCAAAATGGTCTGAGGCTGAAGAATGAAAGCACCATTACCTGATAACGAAACACAGCGAATCGAATCTCTTTTGCAGTATAAGATTCTCGATACTCGTTCGGAACCTGTCTTTGACGACCTCACCCGTTTAGCCTCATATATTTGTGGAACTCCTATTGCCTTAATCGGTTTAATTGATAGCGATCGCCAGTGGTTCAAGTCAAAGGTTGGTTTGGATGCTCTAGAAACACCGCGAGATTTGACATTCTGCACCCATGCGATTCTGCAAGTTGAAGTTCTTATTGTCCCTGACGCCACAGAAGACGAAAGATTTGCGACAAATCCGTCAGTCACCTCTGAGCCGAATGTTCGGTTTTATGCTGGAATACCACTGATTAATGCTGAAGGATATGCATTAGGAACACTTTGTGTAGTTGACTATGTACCAAGAAACCTCTTTCCAGAACAAGTTGAAGCATTACGAATTCTAGGTCGCCAGGTAATCAAGGAACTAGAAATGCGGCGTAACTTAGCAAGCTTGGGATTGGTAAGTGATACACGCAAACATTCACAGAAGGAACGCAAACAATTTTTTCCAAGAGTAACCGCAGGGTTTGGGTTGGCGTTGGCAATTTTAATCCTGATTAGCACTCTCTTTTATCACAGTACAGAACTTTTGATTAATACTAGTAACCAGTTGAACAACACCCAACTGACAATCAACAGCTTGCAAGAACTGCTGTCTAATATCCAGGATGCTGAAACCGGACAACTCGGTTATATAGTCAGTAGACAGGATGCGTATCTAAAACCATATCAGACAGCAATTACTAAACTTGCTCCCGAAATTAAAGAGCTAAGAAAATTAACCACAGATGATCCTAAACAGCTGAGTCAAATCAACATCCTTGAACCCCTGATTGCAGTAAAACTGAACGAACTGAAAAAGACTCTCGACTTGCGCCATAATTTGGGATTAGATGCTGCATTGGAGGTAATAAATACAAATCAGGGAAATAACTTAATGAGTGATATCCACAATATCATTCGTGAGATGGAAAACAAACAGAGGCAAGAACTTCACCAGCAGTTAAAAATAACAAAAACTAGTTCCCGCAATACTCTTTTGACACTGGCGATCGCTACTTGTCTAAGTTTTCTGATTTTGGCTATACTTTACCACTTCATTTATCGTGAGGTAAAAGTGCGTAAATTAATAGAGGAGACATTGATCAAAGAACGCAACTTTATTTCAGCAATCCTTGATACAGCTAGCACTTTGGTAATAGTTCTTGACACACAAGGGCAAATCGTTCGCTTCAATCAAGCTTGTGAACAAATAACTGGTTATTCATTTGATGAAGTCAGAGGAAGGTATTTCTGGAACTTGTTTCTAATTCCTGAAGAAATTGAGCCGGTTAAAGCAGTTTTTCAGCAGTTGCGATTTGGTAAAGATTTCAAAGAATACGAAAACTATTGGGTAACAAAGAATGGCACTCGGCGGCTGATTGCCTGGGTTAACACTATTTTGCTAGACGATAAGGGCGACGTTGAACATATTATTGCCACAGGTATTGATATCACCGATGTCTACGAGGAGCTTCGGTTACGCAAACAAGCTGAACAGCATCTCAAAGCAGAGTATGCTACAACCCGCGTCTTAGCAGAATCAACTACAATCAATGAGGCCATGCCCCAAATCCTGCAAGGAATCTGCGAAAGTTTGAGATGGGATTTAAGTGAATTTTGGATGCTAGATCAGCAAACCAATCGACTAAATTTGTTAAATTCATGGTATGAAATCTCCTTCGAGATGCAACAATTTGACATCTTAAGTCGGCAGATCACCTTTGCACCCGGAATCGACTTGCCTGGTCGTGTCTGGGCTAATGCTGACCCTATTTGGATTGCTGATGTCCTTAAAGATCAGAATTTCCTCCGCTTTCAAATCGCTAGCGAAGCAGAACTGCACGGAGCTTTCGGTTTTGCGATCCGTAGTCGTAAAAAAATTCTCGGTGTGATTACCTGCTTTAGCCATGAGATCCAGCAACCTGACCCAGATTTGGCAAAGGTGATGAATTCTATTGGTGAGCAAGTAGGGCAGTTTATTGAACGCAAGCAGTCAGAAGAACAAATTCAACGCCAAAACTTGCGATCGCAACTATTTACTGAAATCACCCTCAAGATTCGTCAGTCTTTGCAAATCAAAGAAATTCTCCAAATCACTGTTACAGAGGTACAAAAAATTATCCATAGCGATCGAGTTTTGATTTATCAACCTTTGGTAGATGGATCTGGAGCTACGGTGGTTGAGGCAGTAGTTTCTGGCTGGCTGACAATCAAAGAGAAAAAGCTCACTGATGTTTACTTTCAAGGAGAATACATCCAACAGTACCATCTACAGCAGTACCGTCAAAAACGGAATCTGGGGCTTGCTGAATTAGATATAGCTGAACTCCAAAAAAACCACATGGAATTACTGCAACAATTTGCAGTTAAGTCCAATTTGGTCATACCCATTCTTGTCAAAGAAGAACTCTGCGGTTTGCTGATTGTCCATCAGTGTAGCAGTTCCCGCCACTGGTCTAGCTTTGAAACTCATCTTTTACGGCAAATAGCTGACCAAGTAGGTATTGCCTTAGCCCAAGCTCAAATGTTAAACGCCGAAACTCAACAGCGACGAGAACTCGAAATTGCCCGTCAGCAAGCTGAATTAGCTTCTCAAACCAAAAGTGCCTTTTTGGCGAACATGAGCCATGAAATTCGGACTCCGATGAATGCTGTGTTGGGGATGACAGGCTTAATGTTACAAACTCCCCTCAACTCGGAGCAACGGGATTTTATCGAAACAATTCGCATTAGTGGAGACGCTCTCTTAAGCCTAATCAACGAAATTTTGGATTTGTCCAAACTTGAGGCTGGAGAAATGGCACTAGAAACTCTAGATTTTGACTTATCTACCTGTGTGGAAGAGGTGTTGGAATTATTGGCTCCCTCAGCCCATAAAAAGGGATTAGAAATTGCAGCGTTAATCTATAACAACGTCCCCACCTATCTTCAAGGCGATGCTGGCCGCCTGCGGCAAATTCTCATGAACCTAATCAGCAATGCAATTAAGTTCACCACCAATGGAGAGGTAGTATTACAAGCCGAATTGCGATCGCAAAACTCTACTACAGCCAGCATCTCTTTTGCGATCACAGATACCGGTCTTGGCATTACCCCTGAAGACCAATGCAAACTCTTTACCCCATTTACCCAAGTAGATGCTACCACCACCCGCAAATATGGCGGCACAGGTTTGGGATTAGCCATCTGCAAGCAACTGGTGAGCTTGATGGGAGGAGAAATTGGTGTAGAAAGCCGGTTGGGGAAAGGATCTAAGTTTTGGTTTCAAGTAACTCTCGCTAAACAACTTCACCCTATTTCCTTAGAAGGCGATGGCTTCTCTACCAGACGCTACGAGAACGCCGAACTTTTGCTGAATCGACGCTTGTTAGTGGTGGATGATAATGCCACTAATCGCAAAATCATCCACCATCAAGCTAGTCATTGGGGGATGCTGGTTGATCAGGCTGCTTCGGCTACTGCTGCCCTCAAAGCTATTCAGGAGGCTGCCAAGCAAAAAAATCTCTATGACGTTGCTGTGATTGATATGCAGATGCCAGAAATAGATGGCATGACTTTGGGAGAACAGATTAAGACAAATTCAGCGATCGCTGGGCTGCCTTTGATTATACTTACTTCTACTAATCAACGGGATGAAATCGAACGGGCGCTAAAAATCGGATTTGCGGCTTATTTGGTCAAACCTGTTAAGCCATCCCGACTCCTCGATACCATCATGACTGTTTTAGGAATGCAGCCGGAAACAGAGGAGTCAGGAGTCAGAATATATTCCTCAGAATACATTCGTCAGCAGTTAAAACTGAAAAATTACGAAAATAACAGCAACGATCATTTTCCTAGCTGCCCGCTCCTACCTCCTGACTCCCCCAGACTAAGAATTCTCGTAGCTGAAGATAATCTGGTGAATCAGAAAGTTGCCTTGAAGCAACTCCAAAGCCTGGGTTATGGCGCTGATGTCGCTGGTAATGGGAAAGAAGTTTTGCAATTATTAGAAAAAATTCCCTACGATTTAATTCTGATGGATTGCCAAATGCCAGTTCTCGACGGTTTAGAAACCACAAAAGAAATTCATCGTTGGCAAGAAAGCAGTTTTGCCAGTGGTCATCGTCCTGTGATCATTGCGATGACAGCTAATGCTATGAAAGAAGACCAACAAATGTGTCTAGATGCCGGCATGGACGACTATTTGAGCAAGCCAGTAATTAAAGAAAAATTGGCGGCGGCGATAGAGCGTTGGGGAAGTGTGATCTTCAGCACAAAAGAAACAGCTGCCATAGAGCAGACAGTTTCTACGACAGATGTAGGTTCAGTTGACCTCCTAATTGATTGGGAACGCTTGCATGAACTCTCAGAAAACAACCCAGAATTTGAATTGGAACTAGTGCAAATATTTGTTGAAGATATTCAATCTCGTATAGAGGTAGTTAAAACAGCGATCGCAACTCATGATTTTCAGGAACTAGCGCTCCAAGCCCATCAAATTAAAGGTGCTAGTGCTAATATGGGAGCTACAACCATATATCTGGTAGCACAAAAGCTAGAACAATTCGCTCACAACCAAGAGTATCCAGGTACTACTAACTTCATCTCCGAATTAGAAGAGTATATTAAACCCATCCAAGAACTTTTAATCAAGACTCCAAACTCCTGTACAGAAGCGATTAATCGCATCTCTCCAAAGTCCTCTTTAATAATATTTCCTAATAAATAAACAGCAACGATTATCTCCTGTAGGCTCATAACTAAGTTTGTCGGCAATGGCTGACATGATTTTTAAACCACGACCGCGCTCTTGCTCATTCTCCTCAAATTCAGATGTTTGTTGCAATCGCTGCTCTAAGTCAAAGGGTTCACCGTAAGACCAAATGCGAATTTCTATATATTCATTTAACCGCACAGCTTCTATTTTAATAGGAGTTTCAATAGGTAAATTTTTGTGTGCATGTTCAACAATGTTAGTAAAGCCTTCCATCATAAGTATTTGACATTGCCACCAAATTTGTTGATCGGGAATAGCTGGTTGATTCATCTGCCCGAACCAACACAACACTTGAGGTGATGCTCTCAGGTCTGTGTTGACTTTTAGATAAATTTTATTTTTCACTTCTTAACCAATAAAATAGTTTGAGATGATTATATTCGGTAATTAATTTATTTAATTTGGGTATTTTCACTATACATTCCTAACTAAACTTCAGTTAAATTAAAGCAACTATTTACTGATCATTTTACTTGATAAAATTTAATTTATGTTTAAAATTCTGGTTATTGATGATGACCCAATAGTGCGAACAGTACTGAAAAGGACACTCCAAAAGCAGGGTTATGATACCAGTGTAGCCAGCAATGGCGAGGAAGGAATTGCACAAGCACAATTACTACATCCGGCTCTGATTATCTGTGACTGGATGATGTCCCACCTAGATGGGCTAGAAGTGTGTCGTCAAATTAGAGCATATCCAGAGTTGGCAACTACTTTTTTTATTCTATTGACGGCTAGGGGAGCAGCTCCAGGAGAGGAGGAAGATAGAGTTAAAGGACTTGACGCTGGAGCAGACGAGTTTATCTCTAAACCAATAGAGATGAATGAATTGAAAGCACGGGTAAGAGCAGGATTAAGGTTACACCACCTGAATCAGGATTTACAAAGTCAAAAAAAAGCATTGGAGTCACTCAATCAGGATTTGCAAACCCAAAAGCAAATTTTGGAAGCAGAATTGGCTGAGGCAGCTGATTATGTGCGATCGCTTTTACCTTCACCGCTTGTTGGAGCAGTAACTACAGAAAATCTGTTTGTTCCTTCAGCACAGCTAGGGGGTGATTGCTTCGATCATCATTGGATTAACGAGGATAATTTAGCAATTTATTTGTTAGATGTATCAGGACATGGCGTGGGTTCAGCCCTCCTATCTGTATCTGTACTTAATGTTTTGCGAGCGCAATCTTTACCAAACACTAACTTTTGTCAACCAAGTGAAGTCCTGAAAGCCCTCAATCACGCCTTCCAAATGAGCAAGCACGGTGATAAATATTTCACAATCTGGTATGGAGTTTATCACCGACTTAAACGTCAACTCATTTATGCCAACGCCGGGCATCCACCAGCTTTACTGTTATCTACTACCTCTACAAGAAGTATCCAAGTTAAACAGCTAAGTTCCTTAGATTTACCAATCGGCTTTTTACCTGATGTCCAATTTGAGGATGCTATTTTTGATATCAAAGAAAACACCAGTTTATACATCTTTAGTGATGGTGCTTATGAAATTAATCAGTCAGATGGGAAAATTTGGGGGATTGATGCTTTCATTGACTTACTCACCGAATATAGCCAGAAAGATAGCTGTAACCTAAATCAACTATTAGCGAAGATTTTCACCTTAAAAGCTCAAGATAATCTTGATGATGATTTATCTTTGGTAAAAGTTAACTTTGGTTAGGATAGTCAAATCTGCATATTAAATTTTGTATTGTCTAATAGCTTACTGTGTTGTCCATATTTGGCGCTTAAATTCATCCTGGTCAGCAAATATTTGAAAAATTCTATCCATTTTAGTCAGTTCAAACAACACCCTGACTTGATCGCTGACCGAACAGACAAAAAATTTACCATTAGCATTTCGCATCATTTGCATTGCTGATACTAAAGCGCCTAAACCAGAGCTATCAATAAAGTTTACTCCTTTAAGATCAAGTAACAAAATCTTGGCTCCATCAGCCACAATATTGCTAACTTCACGACGTAATTCATTACCTCTAATACCATCTACAATTCCAGATAATTCTAGTATTATCACATTCAATTTCATGAGTTTATTGTCCGATTATTTGCTGAAAAACTATATATTTCTATTTTGGCATTGACCTAATGCAAACCGCAATAGATATAGGAATAAACTACATCTATTTTTAGAGCCATAGTTTTGAAAATAGATTGGATTTACAAATCAGGAGTCAGGAGTTATTTATTATTCACCTCTTTTTCCCCTGCTTGCCTCTTAAAGGTTATTTTAAAAGTTGTAAAGTATACTCCAAACCCCGCTTCCATTTCTCTAAAAGAAAGGTCGAGAGGCTTTAAAATCCAATACAGTTCAGTTAAGAAGATTAGTAGGTTGGGTTTCGCTACTGCTCAACCCAACCTACGCCAGTGTTAGTTTTTAGCCTTAACTGAACGGTATTGCTTTGAAATCCCCCTTCCCTACAAGGGAATGGGGGCTGGGGGGTTAGGTTTGGGAGGTTTAGATGTTCATCGTCTTAAGTCTTTTTTGGAGGCTGCCAAACAGATGCACGGATGATCTCCCACAAAAGTAACAAGTTATAGATAGCCCATGCACTATTGATTAGGTAAACCAAAGGATGATTTAGATGATTAATTGCAAAGCGGTAAAGGCTCCACAGTATTCCTAGAATAGTGAGGAAAAAGATAAGTAGTTGAGGCCAAATTAGTTGGAGATACACTCCAGATTGTCGCTGCTTAGGTGTTACTTGTAATTTGACGTTGCTCCCAAAAAGCACACTAAATACGGCTTGGATAAACAAGGGAAATAAGGCGATCGCGTATTCCTCTGTTCGCCAAAGTTCTCTAGGTGGAATGCCCCAAGCATCAGTGAGAAAAGTCAAGCGGTTGATAATAAAAGCTGGTAAAAAGTGTAGAGCGAAATCAAACCCGTAGGTTTTAACTGGAACAATGCCTGTGAAAAAATAGATGATTGGACAAGAAATAAAAATCAGAGTTGAAAAGCCAGATAAATAGCTATACATCGTCTGAATGTTAGACCTGATTTTGTGAGCGGATTTTCTTTCAGTAACACTTGGATAGTTCCTTGTGCTCAGCGTAGCCTCTGTTTCAGAGTAGAACTCAGGTCATCTGGCGCTAACCCTTCTGCCAAAAGTTCATTGTGATAAATAGATTTCTAGCCAGCACTATGCAGACGCATGGCTGTATTCATATCTTCGGTAATGCTATTACTCGATATCCCACCAACTAAATCAAACTCATTTAAACTTTTTTCGTCTTTGGCAAATTCCTCAGCAAAATTTTGCAGTCCGACACTAACTAATGCTTCCCGCCTCAGTATTGCATTTGTGGCCTTATAGAAAACGGCATTCATGCCATTTTTACCGTGTTGGAGTAGCCCATAAAATTAAATGTGCTTGATGCCATTCGTGGTAGGGGTAGGGTGTGTTATGGCGTTAGCCTAATGCACTTTTCTTACTTAACTTCTACCTGAAACCCAGTAACTTCCAGAACTATAGAAGTTAACTTGGTTTGTTGTCTGGCTGTGTTAGGTAAACCTCGCCCAGAACGCGGGTAAGAACTCGCCCATCTTAATCTTTGGCGGTAGTGGCACTAGAGAGAATACCTTCACGCATTACACGCAAGTATGACCAATCCAGCACAATTTTATCGACGGCAGCCGTGTATTCTGGATGACAGGTTTTTAAGTTGTAAAGCGCTGTCAGCATTCTACCTAAATCTAAAGCTGACCAATCGGTTGCTTCTAGGGCTGGATTTCCACCATAATCTATTGGTTGTAGCGATCGCGTATCATAACCCCGACTCCGCAATTCCCCAGCAAACAACAGTAGACCTCTTGCATAAATCAAAAATAAGAACCCCACCCCGCCTTTGACTTACGTCAAATTCTCCCCTAAGAGCCTGCTCTTAGGGGCTGGGGGTGGGGTGTTAGGGACTTTTGCAAGAGGTCTAGTAACTTTGTCCCAAGGTGAAATGAAGGACTGATAATGCTTCTGGAAAACTTTTCGGTCTACTGACAATGCAACCCATCTCAACAGCTTTTGTTGACGGGGTTTGTATATCATATTGCAAAGAAGGAGTTAGGAGCGTCATAACCCGTCTGTACAGTTATAATTCATAAATCAAGCTTTTATCACGTCTATTCTGTTGGTAATGGCTTTATCGATTCAGTCGAGTAGCGTTAGCGAACAACATCAAATCGCGCACTCATGATAGATTTTTTTAGTGAACTCCAAAAAATAAATTATTCCATCTTGTGGGATGGGCATCTTGCCCGTCCTTGGTGATTAGCGGGCGAGATGCCCGCACCACAAGAAATTTTTAGATATTTTTTTATTTGGAAGTCCCTTATGAGTCAAGCCGACTACCAGGGTTGAGAGTATAGGTTTTCTTACTACTGTACGAATCATGTTTAAGGCAAATATCCTCATCAGAGTAGAGATTGGGTTATGTCTGTGACAGCAGCAGTTGATCAGTTATGTGCTTTGTATCCCCAAGTACACCGCCAAACTCTTACATTAGAAGAAATAAACCAATATTTGTCTGAATTTCCTTTTCAACTGTCCAAAGAGTTCTACGATTTGTACTTATCAACAAATGGCTTTGACCGAGCTATCCAATTTTTCGGATTTGGTGAGTTTTATCGCCTTTCTGAAGCCATTGAGACTTACAGAGCTTGTATTAGTGAGAGAGGCTACCGGGCTAACTGGTTTCCGCTCATGGCTCATGAGGAAAGCTTATTTATTGTTGTGGGTAGTTATCAGCAAGAGATAGTATCGCCAGTTTTTAGAATCTTCCCAGATGATTTTGAATTGTACGTAACCAGAAATTCTGAACCTAGACTTCATTTTCCTAGCTTAACCGAGCTTTTGCTGGAGGAGGTTCAATCGTATTTAAGAGATTAGGAATATTTTAAGAATGTGAGTTGCAAAAAAAATTATAGGTTGGGTGGAGGCTTTGCGTAACCCAACATCCTGATAATCAGTTGGGTTACGCTCCGCTCCACCTAACCTACGTCTATGACTTAGATGCAATGTTTGCAGATTGGCAGAAAAAGCAAGCAGAAAGTGAAAGAGAAATCGTAACCTTACCACCAAAGCACGGTTTAACAATGCGTTAGAACCTACCGTCCAAAAGTGATTTGTAAGTGCCAGAGGTTATCGGCGGCGGCTCAACTGTGCCATTAACAAATATTTTATTTTGTTTACCACATATTTTGCGATTTTTGCGGTTATGAGTTGATGCACACCTTTGATATTGCTCCCGCGATGTCTACGACGATCTGTGACGCTCGAATTCATGCTTCAATTATGCAACATAGCGCTAGTAGAGTGGGCACTGCCCATCTTTGTTCTTATGCACTGACTACTGTAGCTTGTCCTTTAGTGGCTGTAGTTAAAATAGCTAAAATTTCTGGGACTAAAGGCTTTAGATCAGCTAAACGATTGGATGGGACTTGCAAAACAATAATTAGGCAAATATAATCTGACGCAATGTGCAATTTAGAGCTAATCATCGCAATATTTTAGTGCGTGCAAGAGTTACTCACAGAAAAACTTTTACAATTTCTGTCCCGCGTAAATCGATCGCACTTCGCCGTTACGTCGGATGACTGCTTCCCCATTACTAACATCTACTAATGTCCAACCGCTTGAGCCAATACTTTCACCCATATTAACGCGGCGAGTCACACCATCGATTTTAAACAAAGCCGCAGATTTGTTCCCCAACTCTAGCAATCCTTCTAAGGTATCACTAGGAGCGTCCGCGATCGCAGTTGCCGGATATACTTGTTCCTGGGTAATAGTTGGTTCTGATTCTGGTGCCAGTGCAGCACGCAATGGAACTACTGGTAATGCAGGCAGAGGGTTAGGTGTTTGCCGCACGGTAATCGGTGCAATTTTTCCAGCCACAGGTTTAAGTTCACCTCCTACAACCGCAGCAAAGTTGGCGGTTATCGGCTTGGCAGCTTGTTGCACTCTATTTAAGGCACTTTTCACAAGATTCGGTTGATATCCGTTTAACGCACTGGCAACTTGTGGTAAAAGTGCAGGACTACCAGGAATAGCCGGGAGCGCGTAATGCATTGGCGACGGTGCTTGATAAACTGGGACATAGATGCGCTCAACAACACTTCCAGAACGGTTAAGGGCTGGTGGCAATGCTGGGAGATTACCAGTTGCTTGCTCACTACCAAAGGCTATTTGGTTAGTATTTGCCCGACTGGAGAATCCCAAGCTGAGAGATTTTTGATTGCTTTTTCCTTCTTGCTTGTCTATAACTGCCAGCGCACTGAGCATGTAATCAACTAACTCTGCCTCAATTTCTGTTTTTATAGGCAACTGTGACTGCGATTGCGGCAGTAGAAGAACTGATTCCGGCAATTTGATATTTAAAAGATATATGACTCCAGACTCTACTAAGTAGATAGTACCAGCGATCGCTACGCCTAAAGTTGTTCCGACAATCAGCAGTTTGCCCAAAGTCTGACTACTTTTCTGACGCTTTCTACTAACTGCTTTAACCGTACTTAATTGCTTATCGTTATCTTCAACAACTGACTGTACTGCTTGGTTCGCTGTGGGTATTCTAACTGTTTGGAGAGGCACGTATTCTAGAGGCGACTGGCGTTGAGGTTGGGAGGAAACCCCAGCAACAGACTGCGATTTGTTCTGACTACTCTGCCTAACGGTTTGAAAAGGCAGATTAACACTAACATTCAGAATGTAGTCGATATCGGCAAAGAGTTCATCCATTAAACCATCAGCATAGTCTTCTATCAACCAAGGTTCGTTGGCGATTAAGTCTTCTGATGGTTCCGGTACAATTATGAGACGCGGACGGGTACTGGCTTCTTGTAACATAGATGTTCTATCTTTGTTGCTAGGACGGAGAAACGCCGCCCCTACTGCCTGAAAATTAGGATTAATAATCAAACATCCAATCCCTGGTCCAATTGAGACGAGTTGATTGAGCGTTGGGATTAAACTCAACTTTCATCAGGAGATTGTTGATGATGGCATTACTAAGATTTATGTCATCGATCATACCAATCTCACTCCCTACTACTATACTCAGTCTTTGTGAACTTTGTGTGAAGCTAACCCTGAAAACTGCCTCTGGCTCTTGGTTCTACCCAATTCTAAATATAATAATAAGGCGTTAATATCTGCTGGGTTCACACCACCAATACGTGCCGCTTGACCAAGAGTGAGTGGTTTTACGTGAGTTAGCTTTTCCCGTGCCTCTTTTGAGAGGGTATCAATTATTGTGTAGTCCAAATCCCCAGGTAAGTGGCGGTGCGCTTGACGGGCAATTTGGTCAATCTGATTTTGTTGTCTAGCGAGATAACCAGAATATTTAATCTCAATTTCTGCGCCTTCTTTCTCGGCGCGGTTCAAGTTGGGGTTTCCCAGTCCGAACCTGTCGAGATCAACGTAATGAAATCCCGGACGCCGCAGTAACTCATTCAGGGTAATGGAACCTTTAATTAGTTGCTGGGTATCAGATGCGATCGTTATGCCAATTTGATCATATTCTTTGACGCGTGTAACTTGCAATCTTTGTTTTTCTGTGGTGATATTAGCTTGTTTTTGGGTAAATAGATCCCAACGGCGATCGCTAATTAAACCAATTTCTCGTCCCAAGGGTGTCAGGCGTTGGTCAGCATTATCAGAACGCAATAGTAATCGATACTCAGACCTACTGGTAAGCATCCGGTAAGGTTCCCGCAGGTCTTTTGTACACAAGTCATCAACTAGCGTCCCAATGTAACTTTGCTCACGGGCAAAAACAATCATTTCTTGAGAGCGAACAAATTGAGCAGCGTTAATTCCCGCTACCAGTCCTTGCGCTGCGGCTTCTTCATAACCTGTCGTGCCGTTAATCTGCCCAGCACAAAACAGCCCGGCAATCTTCTTAGTCATCAGTGTCGGGTAACACTGAGTTGCTGGTAAATAGTCATATTCCACAGCATAGGCCGGACGCAGCATCACACATTTTTCTAAACCGGGGAGAGTCCGCAACATCTGTAGTTGCAAATTTTCTGGTAAACCAGTGGAAAAGCCTTGGATATACAGTTCGGGTATCTCCCTTCCTTCCGGTTCAATAAAAATTTGATGGCTTTCCTTATCAGCAAAGCGCACAATCTTATCTTCAATACTGGGACAATAACGCGGTCCTTTGGCTTCCACCCAACCGCCATAGACGGGCGAAAGGTGCAAATTATCCTTAATTAAACGATGGGTTTCGGCAGTTGTGCGGGTGATGTAGCAAGGCATTTGTTCCCGTTCTACCCACACATCTGGGTCAAAGCTAAACCAGCGTACATCTTCATCCCCTGGCTGGATTAGCATTTTACTATAATCTACCGATCGCTTGTCTACCCGTGCTGGAGTTCCAGTTTTCAGCCTTCCGGTTTCAAATCCCAGACGATTTAGGGTTTGTGTCAATCCCTCAGCCGCAAATTCCCCAGCGCGTCCGGCTGGCATTGATTTGTTCCCAACCCAAATTTTACCACCCAAGAAGGTGCCAGTTGTCAAGATGACTGCTTTACATTGGAACCCGACACCAAAATAAGTTTCAACACCGATGACTTCACCATTAGCGCCCAGCACCAAATCTGTTGTCATACTTTCGCGGATTGTCAAGTTTTCTTGATTCTCCACAATACTTTTCATCACTGCTGCATATTCGCGCTTATCCGTCTGGGCGCGTAATGCCCAAACAGCAGGTCCCCGTGAAGAGTTGAGGATACGTTTTTGCAAGTAGGTGCGATCTGCTACTTTCCCAATTTCGCCGCCGAGTGCATCTACCTCATGGGTCAACTGAGATTTGGCTGGGCCACCCACTGCGGGATTACAAGGTTGCCAAGCGATTTTATCTAAGTTGAGCGTCAATAGCAAGGTACGACAACCGAGGCGGGCAGAGGCGAGAGCTGCTTCACAACCGGAGTGACCTGCACCGACGACTATGACATCAAAAGCGTCTTGAAATTCAACGGAATTGTGCATGGTCATACTTACACGATCAGCAAACTTTAGAGTTCTTTTCAATTTTAACTGTTCCAGTGGTTTCCTGGAGGTATCTTTTTGATAATAAAGTTATCAAATTTACTAGTACTCAATTAGAGACAAGTTTCCTTTTTAAACTTGAGTAATAGGTAAAAAGTCTCATTTTTTTTAAGAATTGCGGCAATGTTCCGATTTATCTATCACAGGTATTTTTTACATAGTTAGCTATCAACAGAAATGGATTTATTACGGATATATATTAGATATCTTGCAGAAGTTATGTAGAACCATATATAGCAGTTAGTAATTGCATGAAGTACCTCAGATCAAAACCTCACCCCCAACCCTTCTCCTTACTAAGGAGAGGGGAGATAAAGCATAGTTTTATTGGAGTGAAGTTAAACTGTACCTCATTCTTATTAGGAAAAGCTATATTTATCTCGTTCCCATGCAGAGCATGGGAATGCCTAATTAGAGGCTCTGCCTCCAGTCATATTACAAAAGATTTTAGCCTAAGCTGAACCGGATTTCCTTTTATTCTTGAATCAATTAGTCAACTATTTAAAAATGAAAATTACCATCAGAAAGAAAAGAAATATTACTAGAGTTATCAGAAAGATAACTTTCATCAGTATAGTTATCTTGATGATTTTTACATTAGTAGCTAGTAATGATATTACCCACAAATTAGGTATAACTGCTCAACCATTAAACGGATGCTTGAGTACTGATTCATTACTTTGTACAGATACTTCTCAGCAGACAATATTACAACCATTTATTCCCAACCCAGAATTAAATGATCAACAGCGTTTTTTATCTGCGATCGCCAGGAAGTTACCCACAATTCCTCAGCCTGGTACTTATGAATATATTTTGCTGCGGGCGTATGGCGCAGTCTTTGTAAATCAAGATGTCGAGATTAAATTGCCATCAAA
>NZ_JBTYKD010000244.1:0-12537 GCF_054880495.1 Nostoc sp. | reverse complement strand
TTCGCGTAGCGTCTCCCTTAGGAGAGGGAAACCCTCAAGACCGCGTTTTTCACCATCAATGCCACAAGCGAAAACCTTTTCTTATAGGTATATGTCGCAAGAGAACCCTTCTCTTCTCTTCTCTTCGAGAGGCTGCGCCAACGAGAGGCTTCTCTTTCAGAGATGCTAACGCGAACGCCAACGACTTCGCTCAGGGTAAAAGATTTGGGTCTTGGGAACCAGGACTCCCTCCTGCCCTTGGAGGGAATGTCAGACCAAAAAAACTACGGAGTAATTGATGGCTATTCCCAATGAATTGGGAGAGCTACGTCCGTCTTACGGCGGGGTAGTTCACTCTCAGCCGTCGTCCTGTTTTTTGATGAAATGGGCTAGTTATACCATTTCACGCAAACCCTGATACATATAGATTTATCGTAGGGGCACAGAAAAAGCTCATTGGTGTCAACTTCAGAAAAAATCTGCTTTGAGAAGGCGTTTTGCCCTCATCCCCTAACCCCGAATCCCAAGTTGGGAGAAGGGGAACTAGAGAATTTGCTCCCCTCTCCCAATTTTGGGAGAGGGGCTGTTCTTGTGAGGGTCAAACCTGGAAAGCTTGCCAAGTCTAACTTCTACGTTAAGTTGACACCAATGAGCATTGCTGTGCCCCTACCAACATATTTGTATCATTATTAAAGTAAAACGGTATTACAGCTGTTTTCATTTATTTGAACCACACTACTCCCCACTTTCCACTCCCATTCGGCTACGCTCACGGCAAGCCTACTCCCCGTCTCAGTTCTGGTCTAGTTACCTGAAAACACCTGTAAATTGCTGTCACTTTGGTTGAAAGCTAGATAACATTAGATTCGGGCGTGTTTACTGTTCAGGAGTGCCAAAATGTCTAAACAGCTGGGTCAAAAAATTGCACCGACACCGATATCAAATGATATCAATGTGGTGGATTTGATTGATCAATATTTCACCGCCTACAACTCAGCGCGGTTGCGGGAAATTTGCCAACTTCTGAGTCGTGATGTGCTAACAGAAGGTGTCACAGTGGGAGTTAGCCTTTCCGGTGCGATGACACCAGCAGGATTTGGGGTTTCAGCACTTGCACCCTTAATTCGCAACGGCTTTATTGACTGGATGATTAGCACTGGTGCAAATCTTTACCACGATATGCACTATGGTTTGGGTTTTGAACTCTTTGCTGGTAATCCGTTTTTGGATGATGTGAAACTGCGCCAGGAAGGCACTATTCGCATTTATGACATTATCTTTGGTTACGATGTGCTGCTAGAAACTGATGCGTTTATCCGCAAGATTCTGCAAGGGGAAGCGTTTCAGAAGCGGATGGGAACTGCTGAGTTTCACTATTTATTGGGTAAGTATGTTCGGGAAGTAGAAAAGCAACTGGGTGTGCAGCATTCCTGCTTGCTGGCGACAGCTTATGAGTGTGGAGTACCGATATATACGTCTTCTCCTGGGGATAGCTCAATTGGGATGAACGTGGCGGCTTTAGCTTTGGAAGGTTCGCAGTTGGTGATAGATCCATCAATTGACGTAAATGAGACGGCTGCGATCGCATATAATGCCCGTGAATCAGGAGGTAAAAGTGCAGCTGTAATTCTCGGTGGCGGTAGTCCCAAAAACTTTTTGCTACAAACCCAACCGCAACTTCACGAAGTCTTAGGACTAGAAGAACGAGGACATGATTTCTTTGTGCAGTTTACCGATGCGCGTCCCGATACAGGCGGTTTGTCTGGAGCAACCCCATCGGAAGCTGTCAGTTGGGGTAAAATTGACCCCGAAGAGTTACCTAACACAATTGTTTGTTATACCGATAGCACGATTGCTCTACCACTGGTGACAGCATACGTCTTGAACAAATGCCAACCTCGTCCCCTGAAGCGTATATACGACAGGCGAGAAGCCATTTTCGACAAACTGCAAAAAGACTATCTCGCAGCCAAAACCCGACCATCGGATCAGATTCCAGCAGCAGTGGCTGAAAATGCTTCACAGCAAACAGCGACTTATCCCTGTGGTCGGCTGATTCCGAATGCTCACTAGGGGAGTGTAAACTTACAGCTATTTTCAGGTAAATAGACCACGCGGTAGGGGCACAGAAAAAGCTCATGCGTGTTAACTTCAGAAAAAAGCTGCTTTGAGAAGACGTTTTGCCCTCATCCCCTAACCCCTTCTCCCAACTTGGGAGAAGGGGAACTAGAGAACTTGCTCCCCTCTCCCAAAATTGGGAGAGGGGCTGTTCTTGTGAGGGTCAAACCTCGAAAGCTTGCGAAGCCTAACTCTAGGGACTTCCAAAGCATAAAATGGAACAATATGGCAGCTATTTACAGTGTTGTTGGAGCAGAGATACAGCTAATTCAAAATTATTAGGTTGAGTTTGGACTGCATAGGCTTCTCTTTCTAAATCTTGTCGTTTGACATCGGTATAGCGTCTAAAAAACGGTCTAGCATAATTGATAGGTTGAATGTCTAAACCTAAAGTTTTTATTTTTCCTTTTCCTGCACATACCTGTGCTGCATGAACAGCTTCATGAATTAAGGTCTGAGTTCCAATATGTAACTCAAAGACTACAGGATTAATCCAGATTTTTTTGTCAGATTCTCTTAATAACCCATAAGCTCCTCGCTTTGGTGGTAGCGCAATTATTACCTGAAATCCTTTGTTTTCTAATTTATTTTTTAAATCTAAAAATCTTGCTTCTGGATTGGGTATTTGAGAAAGCAATAGTAAGGAATTTAATATAAAAATTTTGCTCATTGCCTTTTTTAACAAAAGAGAATTCAGGAGTCAGAAGCCAGAATTTAATTCTGAATAATGATATAAATAATCCTATGTGCTAACCATCCCAAACCCAAGCCTAGACTGGAAGTGCTAGCTAAAATTATAAAAGTATTAACCTTATTAAAAGATTTTCGTAATTCATATCCAGCCATAGCCACAACCGAAGCCCCAGCCCAAACCGAGAAGTTGTGGGGGGTTGACCTGTCACCCCATAATAGAGTGCGGCAGCCAGACAGTAAACATGTGCTAGTGTCCGCCCTTCTTGGATAAATCTCTCTATGTACTTTTCATACTCTAGGTCATGGCTGAGATATTCATTGGGTGTTTTGATGACAACTGTCCGGTTTAGCTCAACATGCAATGCCTTATAAGTAATCCCAAATCCCCCCTGTCCCAGGACTTTATCAATTACATATTTGCCAGCTTGTAATCTTTCTCCAGCTGTCCAAGGCATGAAAACCTCTAATAATTCGCAATTCGTAATTAAAACACTTTTAAAAAGCTGGACACGGATATTTTATCTGACTTAACTGTGTTTCACAAATCATACATTTTTGCAGAATACACAATGAAAGTTTAGCTAAATCTACGGGGTTTTGGTAGATGAGGGACTAGGAGACTGTGACGGTTGATTGGAAGGTGGAGAGGGGTGGAAAATAGGAATCCAGCCAACTATGCCTGAAAGTAAAGTTCCAATAGCGGCGATCGCAGCTATCACCACTCCCCAAAACTGGATGTTTCGCTCCCAAGTTGGGTTAGTGCTAGGTGGTATAATTACTGAAGGCTGGGAGTTTTCCCCGGTTAACCCCAATAAATCGAGCCATTCTCGCATTGATTGCGATCGCAGTTTGGGGTCTAGCTTCATACCTATTAAAATTGCGCGGTTTGTGCGATCGCTAATCTGAGGGTTGTGTTCTTTCGGTTCTAGTAAACGAGCTTTGTCCACTTTGCGTCTCAGCGCACTGACGGGTATTTCTCCAGTTAGAAGCACGTAGAGAGTTGCTGCTAGAGAATAAATATCGCTATAGGCCGCAGTTGGTATATCCTTAGCCTAAAGCTCAGGAGGCGTAAATCCTTCGGAAGTTTCCTTAGTTCGATTTGTGGTTAAAATGTGGTCAAAATCCAGAGCTAAACCAAAATCGATCAGTACCGCTTCAGGTTGTCCATTTCGCACCCGCAAAAAAATATTTCCTAGGTGTACATCTCGATGAATAAACCGATTCTCATGTACTTTTATCAGTGCTTCCCCAATTTGTTGAATGTAGCCTAAAGCGTCTGGTTCAGAAAGTACTTGTTGGCGACGGTCAGCCAAACTCACACCATCGACATACTCCATTACCAAACACCAATGCTCTTTTTCCTTAAAGGGTTCTGCAACCTGGACAATATGCTCATGCTTACATTGACTAAGTTTTAGTTCCTCTTGCCAAAACATTGTTTCCAGCCGTCCGCGATCCTCTTGGCTTAGGGAAATAAGTAAGTCATCGTTTAAAGTTTTAATGACTTGGCGATCGCCTTTCTTATTTTTGACCAAATAGGTGATGCCAAAGCGACCTCTTCCCAACTCTCTCTCAATGATGTATTTTCCACCTTGTAAGCGATCGCCTTTTACCCAAGCCACATTTGTAGCTCCTAAAATACTTATATTAATTTTCACATAAGAAAGCCTGAAGAACCGGAGCTTTACAGAAACAGCGCTATGTCTCAGGAAAAGCCTATGCGCGTCTACACTTGCTAAACTAAAAAACAACCCTTACTCCTGCAAAGGTGTCTTATGACCTCTGCAATTAACGCACCAAGCGCCCTCACTCCTTTCCCAGACCATACACAGCTCCCTGAGTCTGATGGTACATTCGTGAAAAACTTTCAGGAACATCCCCAAAGCATTCTCCTAACCGACTCGATTAAACCGATATTGCAAAAACGTCATCCTGATGGGCAATACTGTATTGGTCAAGATAGCGGTATTTACTGGCGCATCACTGATCCCCCAGAAAAAGGTGCAGAGGCTCCTGACTGGTTCTATGTAGCGAATGTACCACCTACTCTGAATGGGCAAACGCGCAGGTCTTATGTACTCTGGCGAGAGTTTATCGCCCCATTAATTGCATTAGAATTTGTTTCTGGCAATGGTAGCAACGAGCGAGACAAAACCCCTTGGACAGGTAAATTTTGGATTTATGAGCAGGTGATTCGTCCTCCCTTCTACGGCATTTATGAAGTGAACAAACCCAGTGTGGAAGTTTATGAATTAGTTGGTGGACAATATCAGTTATTAACAGCAAATGAACGTGGACATTATCCTATACATCCTTTAGGAGTTGAGTTGGGTTTATGGCAGGGAGAATATTACAATATGGAATTACCTTGGCTACGCTGGTGGGATTTGCAAGGTAATTTGTTGTTGACTGGTGAAGAAAGAGCGGAACAGGAACGCCAAAGAGCCGATCGCTTGACTGCCCAATTGCGATCGCTCGGCGTTGAACCAGAAGCATAATCTTGACCAAAAATCAACTATTTATTCACATCCAGCAAGCGCGAAGTTTCTAACCGACTCATCCACTTCTTTAAATAAACTCGATTACCTATTTCCTCACTTGGATCTTTAGTATCCAAAGGATAAGGCATCAGTCCCAAAATCGTTGCAGTCGTCACGCAAAACATCGATTTTTGGAAACTTATGCAAATTTGTACCCGCAAATCATCTTCACCCCGAAGACTGCGACGATAAATTTCGTGCAAATACTCTGGAAGATAATGACGCATATCCTGCATCAACAAGGTAGGAGGAATACCCGCGCCGCCGATGGGCAAAGGATCGGCATACAATGCGCCATATTGAAATCGAGTTTGATCTAGGGGAATTTGATATCCTTGGGCATTGTATGAAACTGTACCGTGGAAAGGAGTTCCCCGGAAGAATACTGCCTCTACATAAGGTATTGCTGTATCTGCTAAGAAGGTCAAACCAACGCTTTTGGGAATGATTTCATAGACTTCATCCCGAATTTTGACGGCGTAGGTAATTGGGTTTGATGCATTTGCTACTAACGCTGTTTTAATATGGTCTACAACTTGGAGAATCGATTTGATTTCGCCTTGGTCGTAGCGGTCTGATAAGCTGAGGAACATATCAGCCATTACTCGCCAGAATTGACCTAAACCGGTGTAGTAAGCAGAGACGCGCAAGAGTTCTGTTAAGAAATCTGGAAACAGTTGGTTAATACCCGGAATTAAGAGATTATTTTTAAATTTTGCGGCGATAACCGCTTGCGCTCTTTCTTGAAATTCTTTGGTATCTAAATACGTATCTAGCCCGCCGCCACCGTGCCACATCATGGCTTTCATGCAATATTCGGCATATTCAAAATTAATTCGGTCATGCCACCAGTGACGGAGTAATTTCTGAAAAGAAAGCTCTCCATTAAAGTATTTAAAAAATGGGAAAAATACTAAAAACTGATGCTCGGCAATATAGTTAAGATTTTTTGAGTAGGCATCTAAAACTACGCCATAGCTTTTAAGAATGCCAACTACTTCCAGCACATTTTCTGGACTATCCGGGAGTAATGCCTCTCCTTTTTGCAGACGTTCAATATACTCAGCTAAGGGATTGTGAGTAGCTTTCTTTTTAATAGTTACCATTGCAATCTCTCCAAAAGGCATTAGTCATTAGTTATGGGCATTGGGCACTTGTACTGATCGTTCGCGTAGCGTCTCGTAGAGAAGTCGTTGGCGCAGCCTAAGAAGAGAAGTATTGGGCAGGTTATTCTCCTTGTCCCCTTGTCCCTAATCTCCAGGCTTGATTGCTTTATCCAAGGACACTGTTGCTACTACGTTTTGGGTATTTACCATTGCTGTAATTGTTGGTTCACTCCAGCGCACTAACCAACTAGGTTGAATGCCGAAAATCACAATCAGCACAGCTAAAATTGCAGCTGGGACGCGATCGCTCCAATACACACGTGGTAAGTTGGTAACTGATGCAGACAAGCGTCCAAAAAAGGCGCGGTTGACGAGAATTAAGAAGTAAACTGCTGTTAAACCTGTGCCAATCATGCATAGCAGCGTTTGCACTGGGAAAACTGGAAAACTACCCCGATAAACTACGAATTCGGAAATAAACCCGATCATTCCCGGTATACCAGCACTGGCCATGACTCCGACAATCATCAAGCTACCGATTACCGGCATACCCCGTTCTGGGTTCAGTAATCCTTGGATGACTTCTAAATCACGGCTTCCGGCTTTTTTATACACAACCCCTACCAGCAAAAACAGCATTGCCGAAATCAAGGCGTGGCTAATCATTTGCATCACAGCACCCAAAACACTTAAAGGTGTGGCCGCCGCCGCCGCTAAAAGCACGTAACCCATGTGTCCAATGGAACTGTATGCCACCATTTTTTTCATATCGGTTTGAGCGATCGCGCAGGATGCACCATACAGTACACTCACTACTGCCCAAGTCGCCAACCAAGGAGCCACATAAGCCCAAGCTTCAGGTAACAAGTTCATGCCAAACCGCAGTAAGCCGTAACTTCCCAACTTCAACAGCACCCCTGCCAACAACACTGAAATCGGTGTGGAAGCTTCAACGTGAGCATCTGGCAACCAAGTATGAAAGGGAACTAAGGGAATTTTAATCCCAAAACCTACCAAAATTCCCGCTAGCAATAAAAGCTGTGTTGCTAGAGGTAAAGTGGTAGCGTTCAAGGTTGCTAGTGCAAAGTTAGAGGAACCACTCAGCCAAACCATGCCCAGGAAACTTGCTAAAATCAAGATTCCCGAAACGGCTGTATAAATGAGAAATTTTGTAGCAGCATAACCCCGTTTTACTCCACCCCAAATAGCTATCAACAGATATAACGGAATTAGTTCCAATTCGTAAAATAGGAAAAATAGCAGTAAATCTTGTGCCAGAAAGGCTCCAGTTACCCCAGCGCATAATACTAGTATCAAAGAATAATAAAATTTCGGACGCTGTAAGGATTCATCGCTGCTGTAAATGGCAATGCAAGTTAATAGTCCATTTAAAACCAGCAATGGCAAAGATAAACCATCTATTCCCAGGTTATAATTTAAGCCTAAAACATCTATCCAAGGTATAGACTCGGCAAACTGTTGAGTGATTTCCCCTGGATGGAATTGAATTGCTAGTACGATTGTCCACAAGAAAGCGATACTGGCAAAGACCAAAGCCACCCCACGGGCGAATTTCCCAGTGATGCCAGAGGGTGAGAAACCAATTAAAGCTGCGCCGATTAACGGCACTAGAATTAAAATACTAAGCATAGATAGAATTCAGGTAAGGGGAGATGAGGGAGATGTAGCTTTAGCTTCCCGCAGGCTGGGGGATGAGGGTGATGAGGGAGAATAATAAATCCTAACTCCTACTCCCTTCCCGCTTTCAGATTGCCTATTTGTTCTTCTGTTTGTTCCTTGGCGTCCTTGGCGGTTCCTTAAAAAATTAGGTATTCTGACAGAACTATAGGAGTAACTCCTAACTCAGTTAAAAAGGTAATTTATCTAGTAAACCCGATGACCAGCTGATGAAAAAACCCAGGACGCTGACAACTGCTAGGATGGTCAACATATAGCCTTGAGATTGCCCAGAAATGCTGTACTTTAAAGTTTGTCCGCCGAGAATTGTGGCAAACCCAACCAAGTTTACTAAACCGTCAACCAAGTAGCGATCGCTCCAAGCTGAAACTTTAGATAGCAGTGCTACTGCACTTACTACGGTTATACGATAAACTCGGTCAATATAAAAATCATAACCCAACAAGTCTTGCATAAATCTCCACGCCAAGATTCTCGATCTTGACCAAGCTTTGTGCAGATAAAGTGTAGAGCCTACACCTACTCCCACGACGGTAGAAGCAAACAAGGCTAACGCCACATACCAATTAATACTTTCCCAATCGGGTAGTAAGTACCATTGCTGTAACATCAGAGGTAAAAGCAGAGTCAATACTGTCAGAATCACCATTGGTAAGGCCATCTGCCAACCAACTTCTGGGGTGCGATGGGTCTTTTGTTGCGGTTTACCCCAAAATACTAATCTAAATACTCTGGTCAAATTCAATGCTGTCAAGCCATTGACCAATAATAAAACCCCAATCACCCAAGGGCTAGTATTCACGAAACCGTCAGCCCATGCTAACATTGCCCAGAAGCTTCCCAATGGTAGCAATGTTACCATCCCCGCAGCACCGACAACAAAGGCTGTGGTGGTGGCTGGCATCCGTGACCATAGACCGCCCATTTCTGTTAAGTCTTGGCTTTGGGTAGTTAAGATTACTGAACCGGAACTCATGAATAATAATGCTTTGGCGATCGCATGAGTT
Source organism: Nostoc sp. (assembly GCF_054880495.1). Taxonomy (NCBI): domain Bacteria; kingdom Bacillati; phylum Cyanobacteriota; class Cyanophyceae; order Nostocales; family Nostocaceae; genus Nostoc; species Nostoc sp. The sequence continues at coordinate 3,396 of NZ_JBTYKD010000244.1, read as the reverse complement.
AACAGCAACATCAAGGCTACACCCCCTTGCTGCAACCCCACCGCCAAAAACACTAAGCCCATGTATGCACTGGTGGAATGAGATAGCGATCGCTTAATGTCAATTTGTGCTAAAGAAACTAATGTTGCCCCAATCGCCGTTACCGTGCCCATGACTACTAAGGCATTCAACGCAACTGGCGACAGTGCTAACAATGGTTGAAATTTATAGAGTAAATAAGCACCACCCGCTACTACTAGGGAGTTTCGCATTACCGAGGCGGGGTTGGGGCCTTCCATAGCCTCATCTAACCACAGGTGCAGTGGAAATTGGGCGCATTTACCAGCAGGCCCCGCAATTAACGCTAACCCCAGCAATGCTGATGTCATTGGGCTTAAATTAGCTGTTTGCGCCCACTCATATAAATCCGAAAAGTTCAAACTGCCGGCTAAGGTGGAAAGGGTCACTACACCCATCAGCAGCAACAAGTCTCCCACCCGTTTAGTCCAAAACGCATCTCGCGCCGCCGTTACTACTAAAGGTTGAGCATACCAGAACCCCACCAGCAAGTAAGTCGAAAGCGTCAGGAGTTCCAAAAGGGCATAGCTGAGAAACAAAGAATCACTGATTGCTAGACCACTTAGCGCTGCTTCAAAAAATCCCAGCAGTGCAAAAAAACGCGCCAACGACCAGTCCTTTTCCATGTAACCCAGAGCATAAACTTGTGCTAGTAAGCTTAACCCCGTAATTAAAACTGTTGCCCCAATACTGACTGCTGAGAATTCCAAGGTAAAAGATAAGTCTAAATCAGCAGCTTTGAACCAGTTGACCAGTAACTTTTCTGGTTCTTTATCCCAGATATTTTTAAATACAAACAGGCTATGGGCAAAAGCTAAAACGCTCGTCAACAAGTTGATGTATGCCGCAGGTCTTGGCCCTGTTCGTTGAATTATTCTTAGTCCCCACGGCAAGGTCAAAATTGCGCCCCATAAGCTATAAAAAGGCACAAACCAACTTGTTGAAAATAGAAATTGATTCATTTAAATTTCCCTTGACGACTCAGCCTTTATTTTAAAAAACTTTAAAAGAATTTTTAATATAAATTAATTTATCAAAACATCAATATTTTATTATTTTTTCAACTAAATTCCTGCAAGTACTTTTACTTAATTTACTCGATTAAACATAAGTAAAATATAACTTTACATAAGTAAAAGCATTTACTGGCTTAACTTAACCTCCGGTTTTAAATTTTTATTTCTAATTTGACCAAAGTAGTTTATAGGATATATTTGAAAAAATTATCTATTTTTCACCTAGTCGTTGTAAATGTAACAAAATTTGAGAAAAGATAGGGATAGCAAAAGATACAGCCGTTGTTCCTCCCTCGCCAGATGGGGTTAGGCTTAGTTATGAATGTCCTTTTGTTAATGTAATAAAGAAATTATAAAGCATAAGTGGCGGCTCAAGGAATTAGTGAACTTTTATTGCCCGAAAACACTAGATAAATATTTGTTAAGTTTTTTAAAACTTTCTTATCATAAACTATTATAGTAATTTATATTGCCAGGGACGCCAAGCTTTCCTATGCTTAATTTGGAAGTGTTTTCTTAACTCTAAGATCAAGCTCTCCCCGTCAAAAATTTCAAACAACAGTACTGATTAGATTCATTTTGTAGGAGTTCTGCGATGCCAATTGCAGTTGGGATGATTGAAACGAAGGGCTTTCCAGCAGTAGTAGAAGCTGCTGATGCGATGGTGAAAGCCGCCCGTGTCACTTTAGTAGGCTATGAGAAAATTGGTAGCGCTCGTGTCACCGTGATCGTTAGGGGAGATGTATCGGAAGTCCAAGCTTCTGTAGCAGCTGGGGTTGAAGCCGCAAAAAGAGTCAATGGTGGTGAAGTGTTATCCACTCACATCATTGCTCGTCCTCACGAAAACCTGGAATACGTCTTGCCGATACGTTACACAGAAGCTGTGGAACAGTTCCGTACTTAAAAGCTGTTTAAACAAAGTAATTAACGCTCTTTGCCTGATTGAGCATCACTTTTGTCCAAGGCTAGAAACTAACTTTGAAATAGGGATTAAAACTAATGTCAATTGCAGTAGGAATGGTTGAAACGCTAGGCTTTCCAGCAGTCGTGGAAGCTGCTGATGCGATGGTGAAAGCTGCCCGCGTCACTTTAGTAGGTTATGAAAAAATCGGTAGTGGTCGGGTTACAGTGATTGTCCGGGGTGACGTGTCAGAAGTGCAAGCTTCTGTGGCCGCAGGTGTTGAATCTGTAAAACGAGTCTTCGGCGGACAAGTGTTATCGACTCACATCATTGCTCGTCCTCATGAGAACTTAGAATACGTCCTGCCAATTCGTTATACCGAAGACGTAGAGCAGTTCCGGGAAAATGTGAATGCAATTCGTCCTTTCGGTAGAAGACCGTAATTTGTAATGCAAGTTGCCAAAGTTCGCGGCACAGTAGTTAGCACCCAAAAAGACCCAAGTCTTAGAGGTGTCAAACTACTGTTGTTACAATTAGTGGACGAAGATGGAAACATCCTCCCACAATACGAAGTAGCAGCAGATACTGTGGGAGCAGGAGTAGATGAGTGGGTACTTGTCAGTCGTGGCAGTGCCGCTCGTCAAATTCTGGGAAATGAGCAGCGTCCATTAGATGCAGCAGTAGTAGCAATCATAGATACTATTCACGTTGAAGATCGCGTCATTTACAGCAAAAAAGATCAATATCGATAGTTATTTAGTCATTAGTCATTAGTCATTAGTCATTGGTATTAGCTAAAGACAAATGACAACTGACAAATGACTAACTTAATAGAGGAGGAATCTTGCGATGGCAGTCCGTAACACGGCGGCACCCCCAACCCCGTGGTCGAGGAATTTAGCTGAACCCAAAATCCATGAAACTGCCTTTGTACATTCATTTTCCAATGTGATTGGGGATGTCAGGTTAGGTGCAAATGTAATCGTTGCTCCGGGGACTACGATTAGAGCGGATGAAGGCACACCTTTTTATATTGGTGAAAACACCAATATTCAAGATGGTGTTGTGATTCATGGGTTGGAGGAAGGTCGAGTAATTGGCGATGACCAAAATAAATACTCGGTGTGGGTTGGCAAAAATGCCTGCATTACCCACATGGCTTTAATTCACGGCCCAGCTTATGTCGGGGATAATTCCTTCATTGGCTTTCGCTCTACGGTGTTCAATGCCAGGGTGGGTGCAGGTTGCATCGTGATGCTGCACGCTTTGATTCAAGATGTAGAGATTCCCCCAGGTAAATATGTACCTTCGGGAGCAATAATTATTAACCAGCAACAAGCTGACCGTTTGCCAGATGTGCAAGATCAGGATAAGGAATTTGCTCATCATGTGGTTGGAATTAATCAAGCACTGCGAGCGGGT
>NZ_JBTYKD010000243.1:0-5076 GCF_054880495.1 Nostoc sp. | reverse complement strand
AACCACCTCCACCACCTCGCAAACCAAGCAAAGGTGAACCCCCTAGCATTAAGGAAACAAAAGATAACTTGGAGAAGCCCGATCCAGGGGAAATTACCAACCTGAATTTTAAAGTACCTGCCGAGTTTAAAAAGGATTTTAAGATTGCGGCTGCTACTTACGGTTGTACCCAAGTCGAGCTATTGCAACGGATTTTTAAATACTGGACAGATAATCATGGCTAATCAAGATTCGTCATTTAGCGAAAGAACGAAAAGACGATTTCTTGCTTTCTTCTTTTAGCGATTTCTGATTTCATAGTTTTCAACACAAGATATACTGACAAAGCATTAGTGTCAGACACTAGGCTGAATCGGTTTAACAGGGCAATGGAGAAATAGAGTGCGATCGCAGATTATCTTGAGGAGTAATATTTAGTGGCGCGTGGTCAGAAAAAAACCGAGCCGAAGAATGGCAACGGAGCGAAATTAAGTTTTGAGCAAACCCTGTGGGCTGCTGCGGATAAGCTGCGGGGTCATTTGGATGCAGCCGAGTATAAGCACGTCGTCCTGGGGCTGATTTTCCTCAAATATATTTCCGATGCCTTCAGTGAACTTTACAACATATACTCAGAGCAACCCCACGTTGATCCAGAAGACCGCGATGAGTACACGGCTGAAAATGTTTTTTGGGTTCCCAAGGAAGCGCGATGGTCATTTCTGCAAGCTAACGCCAAACAGCCCACGATCGGTAAATTCTTAGATGAGGCGATGGACGCAATTGAAAAAGAAAATCCATCACTCAAAGGTGTGTTACCTAAAGATTACAACAAGCCAGCCCTGGATAAACAACTGCTGGGAGAAATCATTGACCTAATTGCCAAAATTGGTTTAGGAGATGCAGAAAGCCGTTCAAAAGATATTTTGGGTGGAGTTTACGAATACTTTCTGGGGCAGTTTGCTAATGCGGAAGGTAAAAGAGGCGGACAATTTTATACACCCCGTTGTGTGGTGCAGCTGTTAGTGGAAATGATTGAACCCTACAAAGGGCGGATTTATGACCCTTGTTGTGGGTCGGGTGGAATGTTTGTGCAGTCAGAGAAATTTGTAGAAGCGCACGGCGGTCAGGTTGGCGATATTTCTATTTATGGACAGGAGTCAAATCCCACAACTTGGAAGCTGTGCAAGATGAATTTAGCACTGCGCGGGATTGAAGGGAATATGGGCGATCGCAATGCTGATACTTTCCACAACGATTTGCACAAAGACCTCAAAGCTGATTTTATCCTAGCGAATCCTCCTTTTAATATGAGTGATTGGGGCGGAGATCGGTTGCGAGAAGACACCCGTTGGAAGTATGGCACTCCACCCATGAGCAATGCTAACTATGCTTGGGTGATGCACAAAATACATCACCTTGCGCCCAATGGTATCGCTGGTTTTGTGTTGGCGAATGGTTCGATGAGTTCTAACCAGTCGGGAGAGGGTGATATTCGCCAATCAATTATTGATGCGGATTTAGTCGATTGTATGGTGGCGTTGCCGGGGCAGTTATTTTACAATACCCAAATTCCCGCTTGTTTGTGGTTTTTGGCACGGAATAAAAAAAATGGCTTGTTCCGCGATCGCACTGGCGAAACATTATTTATAGATGCGCGGAAGATGGGGGTTTTACTTGACCGTGTACACCGGGAATTGACGGTTGAAGATATAGCCCGGATTGCCCAAATTTACCATGCTTGGCGGGGTGAAAAGGAAGCGGGTAAGTATGAGGATATCCCTGGTTTTTGTAAGAGTGCCAAGTTAGAAGAAATCGTCTCACATGGTTATGTTCTCACGCCTGGGCGATATGTGGGGGCAGAGGAACTTGAGGATGATGATGAGGCGTTTGAGGAGAAGATGTTGCATTTGACTAAAAAATTAGAGCAGCAGTTTGGGGAGTCGGCGAGGTTGGAAGTTGCAATTAGAGAAAATTTGCAAGGGTTGGGATATGGAATTTAGCTTGTTTCCCAACGGGTGGCAAATGACAACATTATCCGTCATTGCCCGGAAAGATGGTCGTGGTTTAGTAGATGGCCCGTTTGGCTCAAATTTACCTGCTTCTGAATATGTACCTGTAGGTATCCCAGTTATCAGAGGTGTAAACCTGTCACTTGGGGATGTCCGTTTCAAAGATAACGAATTTGTTTTTGTATCTGATGAAACTGCTAAACGTCTGGAGAGAAGTTTATGCAGTTTTGAGGACGTAATTTTTACAAAAAAAGGCACACTTGGTCAGATAGGAATAATACCGCGAACGCATCGATATAAAAAATTTCTCATTTCATCAAACCAGATGAAATTATCTGTAGACCGGGACATTGCAGACCCGCTTTTCGTCTACTATTACCTTTCATCTGCTGCAAGTCGAAAAAAAATTATTCAAGACTCAGAAGCAACAGGCGTTCCGAAAACCAACCTTACATATCTCCGCACGTTTCCAATTTTATTACCGCCCCTCCCCGAACAGAAAGCGATCGCCCACATCCTCGGCACACTCGATGATAAAATCGAACTGAACCGGGAGATGAACCAGACGCTGGAAGCAATGGCACGGGCAATCTTCAAATCCTGGTTTGTGGACTTTGACCCCGTTCGCGCCAAGATGGAAGGACGTTCAGGAACAACTCCCGCTTTTACTCACGCAATAGTGCAGGTAAGTATCCCCTTGATGTAACTGAAATTCGTTCAGCGTTTATTGTTTCAGAATCTTTACCTGAAAGGATAAGGCAATTTCGTACAGAACGTATTGCCAAGATAATTGCTGATGAAACTCCTGTTCCTCTGCAATCTAACCCCAAAATAGTTTTACACGTTTTACCAATAGCTTGTTTGACTTCAGGTATAAGTATTGATGTAAATTTAGCTGCAAATAGCCCTTCAAGTTTACAACCTATTACTTCTCATGGCTGGAGTCAACGATATAACTTTGATGGAATTGTAAAATACTCTAGCATTCAACCTCCAACTTCTTCCTCTTATACCCAACTATTTCGTAATGGTGCTATTGAAGCTGTTGATGCCAGAATATTAACACCTAGAGATGATAAAAAGCGCATCCCTAGTGTTTACTACGAAGAGAAACTAATAGATTCATTACAGAAATATTTAGAGCTACAAAAGAACCTTGAACTTAACCCCCCAATTCTTATAATGCTAAGTCTACTAGGGGTAAAAGGTTACACAATGGGTGTTGAGAGTTCGTGGCTTGACCAAGAAAACCCTATTGATAGAGATATTCTTATAATCCCTGAAATTGTCTTAGAAGATTTCTCTGCTAAATCATCAGATATTCTACGTCCGGCATTCGATGCTGTTTGGCAAGCTTGCGGATGGGATTGTAGCAAATACTATGACGACAATGGTAACTGGGTTGGAAATAGAAGGTAGATTGGATTATTACAACCTTTAAACCGATTTATCTCAAGCTGCTCAACCGTTGTAACAATACAGCAAGGATTTAAAAAAATGAAACTCTTGCTCAGTATCCACGACACCCTACTACCCAAACTCTTATCAGGCGAAATCCGCGTCAAAGAAGCCGAGAAAATAGCAGCAAAGACAATGTAAACTCAAAATTGCATCCAAAATAAACCCAATTATTAGTGGACATCAATCAACAGAAAGAACAATTTAGCAACGCATATCTCCAAGCCATTACCAGTGTTGCAGGTTATTCTCTCTACAAACCAGCCGTAGACGACGACAGTGTAGACTGGGGAATAGCAGCTACAGGTATTATGGGACGCATCCGTGCGCCTCGCTTGGAATTACAGCTAAAATCAACATCAAGGGATATCCTCAACGATAACGCTATCCGCTACCCTCTCAAACTGAAAAACTACAATGATTTACGAATGGTTGACTTTGCCGTTCCTAGAATCTTAATTGTAGTTTTACTTCCCGACAACTTAGGCGAGTGGGTGCAACAATCAGAACAAGAACTTTGTATGAGGTATTGTGGCTATTGGTTATCGCTCTTCGTCATGCCCGAAACAGAAAACACATCGACTGTAACTGTCACCATGCCAAGAAATAATCAATTTACAGTCGCTGCTCTCCAGTCAATTATGCAAGGTATCGCTCAAGGAGTACAACCATGAAAGTTACAATGCAAGATGCGGAAATTATTAAAAATATAGAACCCCAACAACTGAGAGAGTATTTGCAATCTCACGGTTGGCACGAAGACCGACCATTTCTTGATAATGCGACAATCTGGCACAAGCAAGCAGCAGAAAAAGGAGAATTTGAAATATTGCTACCCAGTACAAAAGATTTAGGAGATTATCTTCCTAGAGTTCGTGAAGTTATCGAAACACTAGCAACTTCCGAAAATATTTCTAATATCGAAATTTTAAGCAAATTTGTTAATGACTATCCTAATTTAAAAATTCAAGGCTTTATCACGCAACTTGCAACTCCCAACGAAGATAAATTAAGTGGAGATGTTACCATTGTTTGTCCAGTATTTGATAAATTACGCAAAATCACAGCCGAATTTATCGACCATGATTATATTTTGGCAATAAAAGCTTATCAAGAACGCTTACCTGTAATTTGTACAGGTGATTTGGTTAAAGAAAATAATATTTTTATTTTGAAAAATCCGCGAAAATTTCAAATCGAGAATATTTGAAAATTACAATAATTTTTATATTTAAAATTGCCGAAGCTTCTCAAAGTGATTATTTTATCACTTGCGACAAGATATTAATCAATCGCTGTCAATATTTAAAACTTCAAACAATCAACCCGACTGATTTTATTTTGGATATAGAAGACGCTACTCAACCTACCTGAAAAGACTTAACCCCATCATACGGGCTTTTAAGGGGCAAATACGAGTATATTTGTAGCTATCTGCAATGCTAATCACTACATACAAAAGTTACAGTTTTTTAACCAGCCCCTCAATTGTGTCACGGCACAATTTTCTTTGCTCTTTAGAAACTTGTATAGTTTCTGACTTTTCACGGGATGTGGAAAAGAAATATGGTTCGCGATTGATAATCGCGAACCAGTCAAATGAATTTAAGATGATTTGCGCTCTTTAATG
>NZ_JBTYKD010000242.1:0-14998 GCF_054880495.1 Nostoc sp. | reverse complement strand
GATCGCACCGACACTCGTGTCCCGATATGTGGACACACCGTTATTATATAACGCTCCGGCGCAACACATCAGAATTAATGACATGAACTACTAGTTACCTGATTTATCCACCATACATCCTGTGTAGGCGTAGCCCGTCGTAGACATCGCACAGCTTCAAATCCGGCTGCACCCATATTCGCGTCTACGCTACCAGCAGCATACTCACGAATATATGGCTCCTCAAAAACATCATTAAGCCATTCTAACTGACGCAGAGTTTTTTGATTCCCATCTAAAATTAATACTTGCCCTCCATTTACCAGCAACCGGAAGCTTTCCCGCAGAATTGCTAAGGAAACCGCATCTGGTGTTTCACGAAATAACAAAGAAGCTGTCACTAAGTCAAATGTTGCATCTCTGAAACCTGTTTTTTCAGCATTTCCGTGTCGCCAGACTATATCTAAAGCAGCATTTCTTGCTTTATCTTCTGCCCTTACCAGCATATAGGGTGATAAATCCAAAGCAATAAATTCCGCTTCCGGGAAAGCCTGCTTTAACATTAAACTAGTGGAACCTGTGCCACAGCCTAAATCAAGTATGCGTCGTGGTTTTACCTTGACGCCATCAACTAAAGCCTGACGGACAATACTCTCATTCGGTGGCAAAACATATTGGGTAATCGGATCGTAAGTAACTGCTGCACCGTAATTGAGATATCCGCCAGCAATACCGTGAAAGTTTTGGTTGCTGTAGTAGGGGGGAATTGTGACATCATCTCGTCGATAGCGATGTCTACGACGGGCTACGCCTACGCACTCCTTCTCCCAGTCAATACTATCAGCGTAACGCTTCAAGCCGTCTTCATCAATCAAAAGACGCACTACAGGGGATAAAAAACGTTCCCAAATTGTATCTTGACGCACTGCGATATTCTGTGAGAACTCTAAGGGGCTATTTAAGCAGAGTGATTTCCTTTACAAATTTTAATACATCTGGAAAATATCTGCTTTCTTTGGAGCGATCGGCTTGACGTTTGTAATCTATATTATTACAATCTGTATTATCTAAATGTAACTCCTAAAAGTAGTTCTTCAGGTTTACGAAAATTGAGGGAGAAAAGTGAAAGACAAAACAACATTTAAATTGCTACAACTAACTAGGTAGTGGGTTATAAAGCAATACGGTTCGGATAAGATCCCCCCGCCTGCGGCGACCCCTTAAAAAGGGGGTAAAAGAGGGTTATGAGCAAGCCTTTTTAAGGGGGGTTGGGGGGGATATTCAAAATATTAAGACGCTAACCGAACCGTAATGGGTTATAAAGCATAGCGATAATTATCATAGCCCTATGCCCAATCCAAAATCTAAAATTTAAAATCCAAAATAGAAAAAATTATGCCCTACGAAAAGTTAGAAATTAGTACATCAACACCCGTTTTTTCTTGGGCAAATCACTCTTTAGGCCCAGAAGAAACTAAGATGGCAAAGAATGTGGCATCGCTACCATTTGTGTTTAAGCACGTAGCCTTGATGCCAGATGTTCACTTAGGAAAAGGTGCCTTAGTGGGTTCTGTAATTGCGACCAAACAGGCAATTATACCGGCTGCTGTCGGTGTGGATATTGGTTGCTTCATAGGAGATACCTTAATTCCTTTAGTAGATGGTAAATCCTATCGTATTAAAGACCTAATGGATTGGGGTAAAGAGTTTATTGTTTATGCTTGTACGCCAACAGGAAAAATCGTTGCGGCTCAAGCAACTGCTAAGTTGACTAGACGGAATGCTCCACTGGTGAAAGTGATTCTGGATAACGGTGAAGAAATTATTTGTACTCCTGATCACCAATTCATGCTTCGGGACGGAACCTATAAAGAAGCTCAGTTGCTTCAAGCCGCGACTTCCTTAATGCCCTTTTACTCCAAGACTGACAAAGATGGCTACACCCTGATTACTCAGCCATACTCCAGCAGATGGCAAAAAGCACACTGGATTGTTGCCAGGTCTGGGTTACTCGGCAAGATTCCCAGATTTGAGGGACAGAAAACAGTTATTCATCATCAGAATTTCGAGGAATCCGATAATCGACCAGAGAACCTTGAATTCATGGGTAATTGCGATCATTCTTCTTACCACCGCTCTCTAGTGGAGCATAACCAACACTGGCAGTCTGCCGAATTTGAAGAGAAAAGAGTTGCTTCCCTTGCTCAAAAAGCAAAAACTCCAGAAGGATACCAATACTATGCTGAACGTGGAACTAGGAATATCCTTCAGTACATGATACAGCAACCAGAGCATTTTAAAAATGCAGTTGCAGGTGATGGTAATCGGGGTAAACAATATCTAGTTAAATATAACAAGAGTGAAAAAGGGAGAGAAAAGTCTCAAGAGATTGCTAACCGATACTATAGCTGTGAGATTTGTGGTGTAGAGGTCAAAACTCCAATTGGACTCCACAATCACCGCAGAAAACAACATCAATGCAATCACAAAGTTGTAGCAGTAAATCCCCTAAATTACACAGAGGATGTTTACTGTCTAACAGTACCAGAGTACCATAATTTCGCGCTGAAAGCTGGGGTATTTGTTCATAACTGCGGGATGAGCGCTATCAAAACATCATTTACCGCCGAACAACTAGAAGGTAAACTGAAGAAAATCCGCCTGGATATTGAAGCAGCAATTCCTACTGGATTCAACGAAAACAAAGACGTTGAGAAATCTGTCACCAACTGGCAATCCTGGGATGATTTTAAAGACTTGCATCGCGGGGTACAAGACCTACAAAGTAAAGCAATGAAACAGATGGGTTCTCTCGGTGGAGGAAACCACTTTATTGAAGTGTGCCTTGATACAGAGAATCAAGTTTGGCTAATGTTGCATTCTGGTTCGCGCAACATTGGCAATAAACTAGCCCAATGTCATATTCACACAGCCAGAGAATTAGCAAAAATGGCAGGTAATAAATTATCTGACCCTGATTTGGCTCACTTTGTCGCTGGTACGCCAGAATTCCAAGCATACTGGCACGATTTGCAATGGTCACAAAACTATGCGCGTGTCAACCGTGATGTGATGATGGCGCGTTTTAAGCACATAGTTGAGAAGCATGTAGCAGGTGGGAAGGCAACTAAACCTTTATTGCAGGTTAATTGTCATCACAATTACGCCGAAAAAGAAGTGCATTTTGACGAGGATGTATACGTTACTCGTAAGGGTGCAGTTCGCGCCCAGACTGAAGATTATGGGATTATTCCTGGTTCGATGGGGGCGAAATCTTTCATCGTTAAGGGTAAAGGTAATGCCCAGAGTTTTTGTTCTTGTTCCCACGGTGCAGGGCGTTTCATGTCTAGAAATAAAGCAAAAAATGTCTATACACTTGATGATTTGATTGAGCAAACAAATGGTGTAGAATGCCGTAAGGATGAAGGTGTGTTAGATGAAATTCCTGGTGCTTACAAGCCGATAGAACAAGTTATGGAAAATCAAGCGGATTTGGTTGAGGTTGTAGCAACACTTAAGCAAGTTCTTTGTGTGAAGGGATAAATTTCTCGGGTGGGTAATGCCCACCTTTTTTATTTTTTAAACGCAGAGGGGCGCGTTCGCAAAGCGTCTCGCAGAGAAGGGAAGCGCAGAGGTACGCTGAGGAAGAAATAATTGTTTTAAGTGAATTGACTGAATAAATAGGGTCATTTGCTAGCGCTAGCGAAAATAAATTAATAGTGTAATTTTGTCACCCATTAGCTTACTATATTTTTTGTAGTAGCTCACAAGTTATTAGGCAACATGAAATCTGAACAACTCTCAGCCATTCATGTGGCAAGCGGAAATCTTGTGCCGATGAGTAGCAAACCTCCTATTTTGTCCAGTACTAATCACTGGAATGGGATTGTGCTTGAACAGCACCATTTACCCGCCTTTGAATGTCCAGAACTTTGCTTACAGCAGCACAGCATTAATATTTGGCTTGGTAATTCATCTCAAATAGACTGGCGACTAGCCGGTGGAAGGTTGCACAGTACGCAGATGAGGAGAGGTTGGGTAAATGTTACTCCAAAGGGGATTCCGACTCAAGCCCGTTGGCATCAGGAAATAAAATTTCTCTTAGTCTCTTTTGATTCGAGTCTATTTAAGAGAGTAGCAGATGAACTGATCGTTGGGAGCTATCGCACTATCGAAATTATTCCACAGCGCGGAGTCTGCGATCGCCAAATACTTCATCTGGGAATGGCACTCAAAGCAGAGCTTGAAGCCGGATGTCCATCTGGTAAACTATATGGTGAATCAGTTGCTATTGCTCTAGCAGCCCATCTCCTCAAAACTTATTCTGGAACACGGCAACTAAATTCACAGTTTGAGGTTAATCTTTCTGAGCATCAATTACGGCAGATAATTGATTATATTTATGACAACTTAGCACTAGAATTAACGCTGGCAGAACTGGCTTGTCTAGTGAATATGAGTTCCTATTCATTCTGTCGTTGCTTTAAACGTCTAATGGGTATTTCTCCGCATCAATACGTCATTCAATGTCGGATTGAACGAGCTAAATTTTTACTTACTTATACTCAGTTACCTATTATCGAAATTGCACTTCAAGTTGGCTGTTCTAGCCAAAGCAACTTTACTACCATTTTTCGTAAGCATGTAGGAATCCCACCCAAAGCATATAGAGAAATCATATAATTTTTGGAATTTTGCAAGATTTAAACATTTTGAAAGCAAGTTTTCAGAAGACAGAAGTTTCACTCACAATTTATTATCATAATTGACCAGTGAAAATCGAGAATATCATGCAAAATACCCAATACGAACAACAGTATAAGAAAAAAGTAATTGATTTCTTCGATAGCAGAACTAGCTACGACAACGATTATATAATTCATCGCGCTCTGCCTCTACTAGATTTAGTTCAACTGCAAAAGGGACAAAAAGTATTGGATATGGCAACTGGCACAGGTATCATTGCCATTGCTGTTGCACAAATTGTTGGTTCTGAAGGAAAAGTAACTGGAGTAGATTTTTCTTCAGGAATGCTAGCTCAAGCACAATATAAAATTGAAGAATTAGGTCTGCAAAATATCGAACTCATTGAAGCTGATGCTGAGTATATCGACTTCAATGATGAGAGTTTCGATGTAATTCTTTGCTCTACAGCGATAGTGTATTTTAAAGATATTCCTGCAGCTCTACGTAAATGGTATCGTTTTCTCAAACCAGGCGGAGTTATGGGTTTTTCTTGTTGCTCTGAAGAATCTTGTGGAGCGCCACTCATCATCGAGATTTGTGACCAATATGATATTTTGCTGACAAATATCAATGAGCCAACGGGCACTCCTGAAAAGTGTCATCATCTACTTGCAGAAGCTGGTTTTAAAGATATTGAAGTTAAGATCCAACAACTAGGTTTATATCGCAATTTAGAGCAAGCTAGAGAATGGAATGGAGGATGGTTTCATCCTAGAGAAAATCCCTTGTTACAAGTTTCATCAGAGCAAATGGCAGAATTAAAAGCAGAGTATCGTCAAAAAATTGAAGCAGAGGCAACAGAGCAAGGAGCTTGGTATGAAAATCTGACTTTTTTTGTAACTGGTCGAAAGGCTTGAAGCAGGTAAGAGTGGTGTGCAACTTAGCAAAAGGAGAATAGTAGTAATGTTTGATAAAGTTAATCTGGATGAGTATGATTAGTTATTGTTTGTTGTTAGCGCTACTCTACGACAAACTGCTGCTCGCTGGTAGCGCTAACATTTAAATTTGGTGTCTTTTCAAAATTACATTGTCAAAGATTGAGGATTCGTCTCAATCAATTTCGCTAAATCTTGCAAGAACGCCGCAGCATGGGCACCGTAAATAATCCGGTGGTCAGAAGTAATATTGACTTGCATTTGTTGCCGTACACTAAATAAACCGTCGGGTGTTGCTACCACTTGCGGACGGGATGCCCCGATCGCTAAAATTGAACCTTGTCCAGGCGGCAAAATCGCATCAAATCTATCTACGCCAAACATCCCCAAATTTGACAGGGTAAAAGTACCACTGTTGTATTCTTGAGGCTGTAATTGTTTTGCCCTGGCACGTTCTACCAAAGATTTCCAAGTACGCGATAGAGAATAGATATCCACTGCATCGGCATTTTGCAGCACAGGCGTAATCAATCCGCCATCATCCATCGCTACTGCTACGGAAATGTTGATATCAGAATGATAGACAATGCCCTGCTCTGAGTAGCTAGCATTTAACAATGGGTGTTTTTGCAACGTCACTGCTACAGCTTTCGCCAGTAGCGCTGTCATTGTCACGCCTTTGGATTTAATTTGTTTATAAAGTTTGTCTAATCCATCGGTGGTAATTGTATAACCGACACGGAAGACGGGCACGGATATGGTGGCTACCATATTCCGCACTACGGCATTTTGGAAGGTACTTAGAGGCACGATTTGACCAGGAACAGCCGCTACCACTGGTGTGGGTGCTGGTGTCCGAGGTGCTGGGGGTGCAACTGGGGCGCTGATTGGTACGGGTGCTGCTGGGGCAGTGGCGGGTTGTTTGCCCTGATTCGACAATGCTTCTACATCTTCGGCGACAATGCGACCGTGGGGACCACTGCCTTCGAGTGTAGTTAAATCAACTTTCAGTTCTTTGGCTAATTTACGGGCGCGGGGTGAAGCTACAAGCCTTCCTTCTTTGTGGTTAGACCCGTTTTGAGACGCTAAGGCAGGTGTTGCAGATGAGGCTGTGCCGGCGGTGATTGGTTCAGGGGAAGAGGTAGCACTAGCAGCCACGCCGCCGGAATTGGCAAGAGATTTCGCCTGTTCAATTTCAGCTTCCGTTTCAGCTATGAAGGCGATCGCAGATCCTACCGGGGCAGTTTCACCAGCTTCAACTATAATATGGGCAAGAAATCCCTCATAAAAGGTTTCTACATCCATATCTGCCTTATCTGACTCTACAACCACCACTGTTTCGCCTTTTTCCACCTTGTCACCTGGCGATTTCACCCAGGAAACGATTTTGCCTTCGGTCATAGTAGAACTCAGCGCCGGCATAAATACTTCGTGAATGCTCATAGGGTGGTTTGGGAATCAATGGTTTATGGACTTTAACAGCTTTTGTCAGATTGAATTGTATCTTGGTGGGAGAGTTTTGGACTGGAGATTTTATATTTTGGTTGGGGAGTGGGGAGTGGGGAGTGGGGAGTGGGAAGTGGGGAGTGAGGAGAAGAATCCTCGTACCAATAGGCGCGAGGAGGTGTCAAATTCCTCTCATAACCACTCCTTAAGATACAGAAGCTTCTCACAGATAGAGGATATGGGATACAGTTCAATCTAGAATTCAAAATTGATAATAAACCTATTTGAAATTCCTGTTTACTTTTATGTCGCCCAAGTTGAAATTCTTTTTGATTGTGATACTAACTATCTTTGCCACTGCTGGTGCTGGAGTTTATATTATCCAGCGCCAGCCATCTGCACCGATTATTGAGACTAATCATGGGCAAACCCAGCAGGTGGCAGCAATCCATCAGTCTCAAGAGGTTGTGGGATACTTAGAGCGTTCAGATTATAAAAATATATCTCTAGAAAAAATCAACTCATCTCTCCAAGGTAGTGATCCTGCTACCCTCGCCCTGAATGCCTTTGACGACATCGCATCAGTGGGAAGAACGCGAAAGGTAGAGGTAGCTTATCCGCAACGAAATCAGTCCTTTGTGACGATTACGCAAATCAAGCGGGGTGATGATTCAGTTGGTACAGTTAAATATCGAGTTGAGATGACCACCTTTGGGCGATCGCTTTTTATTAGCTCTCCTCCAGTGTGGCAAATTGTTTGGGCTGGAGTGAGGGATTAAGCTGTTATGTATACAACTTGCACAATCAGGGCAGGCAAGACTTCGGCGTGAGCGCTCAGTCGAACGCTGCCCACCCCACAACCATGTTGAAAAAATATTAGTGCAAATTAAAGGCGCAACAGCTTAGTTAGGAGTTAGGAATTAGTTAGGAATTTAAACTCATAACTCCGCCAATTTTGGATTTTGGATTTTAGATTTCAGATTTTTCCTTTAATCCAAAATCCAAAATTCAAAATCTAAAATTGAATAACTCCTAACTATTTAAATGTCGCCGCGAATTTCTTCTACAACACCATCGCGCAGAACGATTTCGACCTGCATTTTGCTAATGAGGTTATCACCGATTTCTACCCGGAAAAAGCCTTCCATTTGGAATTGGTTAACTTCCTGATCCTGTTGAAGAAACTGCACTTGCTGGAGGTTTTGCAGCAACTGATTTTTCTGCTCTAGCAGTTCACTTTTCTTTTCATTGACTTGGAGTTGGATATTGTCAATTTGTTGGAGGGTCTGGGGTCCAGGTGGTTGCAGACTCTGTTTTTGAATTGCCGCCACCGCTCTTTGTCCTTCGACTTCTAGCTGTTGCAGTTGCTGGTCGATTTGATTGATCTGCGTTTGCAGCTGCTGTTGTACTTCCTCTTTCCACAGGGGAGTAACAATGACTTTGACGTTAACGACGCGTTTCAGAAGCAAATTAGATTTGGAGACATCCATAAATGTTTCACGTTCACTCTTGTAGTTAGCAGGTGGAATCATCAGGCAAACATGCCGTCAATAATATCGCGATAGCGTTCGGTGACGACGTGTCGGCGAACTTTCAGTGTTTGTGTCATCAAGCCATTTTCGATGGAAAACTGTTCCAGAATGAGTTTAAACGTTCCGATGCGGTCATCCGGTCGAAAGCCTGGACGATTTTGCACTTCCCGATTCAATTCTTGCCGAAATAAATCCTGGATCATTTTACTCTGCAAGTCAATTTTTTGACTAAATGAGGAAGTAACCTGATCATTCTGCGTATCCAGTGTCAGATTCTGGCTTGCTGCCCATTTTTCTAGGGCTTCGAGATTGGGGACAATTAAGGCTCCCAGGCTGCGCTGATCTTGGCCGACGAGCATAATTTGATCAATGTATGGCGATCGCAAACACGCATCTTCGATCGGCTGCGGCTCGATGTTTTCCCCGTTAGTCAATACAATCGTATCCTTTGCCCTGCCAGTCAGCACTAAATCATCTTGTGGTGTCAGCCAGCCCAAATCGCCGCTATCAAACCAACCCTCAGCATCAATTGCTTTCGCTGTCGCTTCGGGATTTTGGTAATAGCCTGGCATTATCTGCGGCCCCCTCAACAATACTAAGCCTCGTTTCTCTATTGGTAAAAGCGCTTTTGTCTCAGGATCTACAATTTTAGCTTCTGTAGCCGGAAGTGGTTGTCCTGATGCACCAATCAAATTTCGCCAAGGACGCCGCACATGAGTAACAGGAGAAGTTTCTGTCAAGCCATAGCCTTGCAAAATCTGCACACCAATAATTTCAAAGAAGTTATCTATGTGTCTGGGAAGCGCACCCCCGCCGCTAATCATCTGCTTAACTTCTCCTCCTGTGGCTTCTCGCACCTTGGCATAAACCAGTCGTTCTCCCAAGGCATGGAGGGGTAATAAAGCTGATGCTTGTATCCTAGCTGCTAATCTTTCGACGGTTGAAGCATGAAGATTATTTAAATTCAACCCTTGAGCAACTCGCTGCGCTTTGATATATTTTTCGCTAATGCCCAATAAAAAGTTAATTAGGCGTTGCTTATTTGCTGGTTGTTCGCGGAACTGCTTTTGAACTCCTTCATAAATCGATTCCCACAGGCGGGGTACACCTACCATGTAGTTCGGTTTAAATTGTCTTAAATCTCCTTTCACAGAGCGCAAGTTGGTATAAACTTGTGTACAACCTTGAGATAGTAGGTAATATTCAACAGTTCGTTCGTAGCTATGCCAGGAAGGTAAGATACTGAGAACCATATCGCCCACCTTTGGTTGCAATACTGTCCCAAATGTTGTTACTTGGTGCATCAAATTGTTATAAGACAGCATCACACCCTTAGGTTTGCCTGTGGTGCCAGAAGTGTAAATTAGCGTTGCCAGAGCCTCACGATTTTGCTTGACTGGCACAAAATTATGATTTACCCCAATTTCAATCAACTGGGCAAAGTTCAGCACCTTTAGGGTTTGGTCTGTTGGTGGTGCTTCATCCGAAAGTAAGATTACCACTTGAATTGGTAAATCATTGAGGCGATCTTGGAGTTTTTTAAGTGTCTTTAAATCCTCAAGTACCAGTGCCGTAGTGCCACTATTAGCGATGATAAACAGCAGTTCTTGTTTTTCCGCTTGGGAGCTACGCACCACATCAACTCCCCCAGCCGTCATTATCCCTTGATCGGCAATAAACCAGCGAGGACTGTTGTCAGCAATTAGAGAAATGCGATCGCCTACCTTTATTCCCAACGCCTGCAACCCAGTAGCAAATAGTTGTATTTGCTCTGCTAGCTGGGTATAACTAATCACTACCTCTGGTTTAGCGTGAGGGCTACGGAGGGCGATAACATCACCAAATTGTTGAGCTGCCAAAGGCCAAATTTCTGGCAGCGATTCTACATTTGTGTAATCTACCAACCGCTTTAATGCCTGCCGTTCTCGCTCACTGATGTTAGCTAAAAAAGAAGACGCGGTTTGGGTTTTTGACATAACACCTTACCTAAATATCGTAAACTGATCGTTTTCCAGTTTATTTTGTTATTACGCTACAATGACCATCCTTATTATCCACATTCCCTTCTGTATATGATAATTCCAGGAATTCCACGTTTATATTTACAAAAATTTATGTTAAAGTTAATTTACATAGAGTGCAAGCAATACGATTGTGTTTGCATCTAAGAACAGCGATCGCCTACGTTTCACAGGAGATGATTACCTATGAATTTCATAGACACTATACTGCTAACGCTTCTCAATATTGCTGCTTGCGTGGCGTTCCCTAGACTTGTAGCTATCCTTGTGGCTGATAAAACCAAACTTACTGAAGCGTTGCCCAATGGTTCCAAATTACAAACAGCCAGAGTCGAACTTACGAGTTTTCCTTATTGTACAGCTTATGGATTGACAGGTAGCCAATTCTGTAAATTCAGTCCTGATTTCTGTGCCAAGTGTTCTCCGAATTGATGGACTGTTTGCAAGTAAAAATTCCTCAGTACCTCCGACGACCAGCGATTAAATTAAGTCTTTCTCATTTCGCCAAATCTCTTATATTGTTAGTAGTTTGCGCTGTCTTTGCTAAAGCGCAAACTACTAACCCAGCAAATCAAACTTGAGAGACTACTACCAGAACATTTAATTAAATTTACATTGCTTAATATAATTTAATTTATTCTTGTATACTTACTTAGAATCAAGTAATTTTCAAGCTGAGTCAGTATAATTACCAATTGAGTAAAGCTACAGATATAAGTAATATAACAATTGACATAACAATTGTTAAATCTATTACATGACAGTCAAGCAGCTTATAATGCCCAAGCAGCAAGAACTTGGTCACTTTATTCAGAAACTTCACAAACTTCTAGCAGGCTGTCAAGTCAACTATGCTGGGTAAATCAGTTTGTAGTGAGGACTTTAGTCCTTACGTGTCAACTTAAGGTAAAAGTCATGCCCCGCAAGGAACTGAAGTTCCTTGCTAATAGCAAAAGTCTTGTTTTGATGACTAAAATATGCCCAAAAATTTTTAGTCTACTTCAGTAGACTTTAGCTAAAAGCCAAAGAACTTTAGTTCTAGGCGGGTGAGTCAAACCTTCACTTAATCTATTTCTAGGCTTTTGTTGACACCAATGCTTTAGTCCTTAGAGGATGTTTTAAAAGTAGTTGGCTGTAATTTTAGGCACTTGTTGATTCCCCCTAACCCACGCCACTTGCTCAACTTGGGGAGACCCCCATGAGTAACTGGCGTGGATTTAGGAGTCCTATAAAACGTTTTGCTACCGACCAGAGGACTTTTAAAACATCCTCTTACGTTAAGCACTTAAGTGCTTACTACGTACCAGGCATTAGCTTCACAGAGTACTAGTAGTCTGTCAAAGAATTTATCTACTGTTAAAGTTGAATTGACAGAGTACTAGTACACCACTACGTAAATAAACCACCCATTTGAAATGTCTAAAACCCTTATGCAATGGTAATTAAAATTAACCTAATGAGGATGAAATTACAAAAAATACTGCTAATTTTTTTGATTATCAACGCATTACAATGATTAGTTAAAATAACAGGTTTCACTATGAATCGGAAACAGATCACAGAATTTTCTCTCCAAGATGGCACGAAGTTTTTAGCTGAAGTTGATGAACCAGAAAATAGTAATTCTCTTGTACGTGTTGCCAGACCAGACACAGGGCAAAT
The DNA here is from genome assembly GCF_054880495.1 of Nostoc sp. Classification (NCBI taxonomy): domain Bacteria; kingdom Bacillati; phylum Cyanobacteriota; class Cyanophyceae; order Nostocales; family Nostocaceae; genus Nostoc; species Nostoc sp. The sequence goes on along the minus strand of NZ_JBTYKD010000242.1, from coordinate 2,737 downwards.
GGTAGTTGAAGCTAAAAAGAAATTTGACGAGGTCTTAGACCAAATACAACCTGTAGCTTCAGCGATTATCACCAAACTGAGTAAACTTAATACACCTGCTGATGAGGTAGAGGTTAAGTTTGGGATTAAGTTAAATGCTGCTGTGGGTGCAATTTTTACTTCTGTAAATGGTGAAGCTAACTACGAAATAACCTTGAAATGGAAGCAAGACAAGGCATAGTATGGTAGTGAATACAGATAATTATATTCAAACTTTTAGGTCAGCGATCGCTCGGATTTTTCATGCTAATGGTGCGGTAATTGGTGTAGGTTTTTTAGTCTCTGGGCGAACTCAAAATTACATCATGACATGCGCTCATGTTGTTACCTCTGCTCTATCTTTGCCAGAGAATATAGTTGAAGCTCCTAGTAATGATATTTATTTAGATTTTCCCCTAATTGCATCAGGGCAACAACTAAAAGCTAAAGTTATTTTTTGGCAACCTGTTGTCAGCAATGCATCAAACTTCCAACCTGAAGATATTGCCGGGTTGCAAATAGAAGGACAGTTACCTCAAGAAGCCCAACCTATCAAGCTAATAAGAGCTAGCAATATCTGGGAGCATCCTTTCCGCATATTCGGTTTTCCTAACGGACACAATGATGGCGTTTGGGCCACAGGGGTGTTGCGAGACGGCCAAGGGAAGGGATGGGTGCAACTCGAAGATAGTAAAGTAACTGGCTACAGGGTAGAACCGGGTTTTAGTGGTGCGCCGATATGGGATGAAACCCTTCTAGAAGTGGTTGGTATGGCAGTGGCGGCGGAGAAGCGGCGAGAAGATATTAAGACTGCTTTCATGATTCCTGCTGATGTATTGCTTAAAGCCTGGGATGAAATAGCCTTGTCGATTTCGTCAAAGGCACATACTCAGACTATTAACAGCAGAGTACAACAACTCAAAATCAAAACTTGGCAACAACGCTTTGACGTTCTAAGTAGTGATTATGAGGCGGCTTACAATCAACTCAACTATACACTTAGCGCGAGCGATCGCAATATCATCCAACGCCAAATCAATACCATACTACAAGAACTTGAGCAACTAGAAAGCGAACTTAATGCCATAAACCATTAATTTAATACCTAAATGCCATGAAAAAATCTTCAGATTTACGAAATGACTATCTAGAGCAGTTAATAGCCAATTTAAAAACTGAGATTGAAAGTATCAGCAAACAAATCTCGCGGACGCTTAATGATGTAGATAAGAACAAATTACAAAGACAACTTGATGATAAATTTAATGAAATAGAAAAAGCTGAATCAGAATTAAACCAGCTAAATCAACAATCTGTAGAGCTTGAGCCTGATAAGATTCCATTTACCAATCGTGATGCTGCAATTAATGAAATTACAGCAACTAATTCTCCTCCTTATCGTCTGGTAACAGCACCAGAAGGTTACGGGAAAACAGAACTTCTCAAACAGATATTGGGACGTTTTCAAGAATTACAGTGGTGTTGTACTTACGCTTCTATTTCTAGTTATGAAACTATTGAAGACTTAGAAAAACGATTAGCAAATTCTTTACAACTTCCGCTCCCAGAAGGACATCAATTAAGTTGGGGAGAGCGTTTAGGTTTACTATTGCATAGAAATTGGGCTACTAAATGGCAATCTCAGGGCAAAAAAGGTATTGTGTTGCTAATCGATCTGGATGGAAATGCCCCACAAAAGCAACGTTTAAACGAACTTTTTAACGACTTTAAGGAATTTGCATGGAGAATTGAAAAATGTTTGAAAGAATTACAGTTTTTTAAAGAGAATTCCCGGAGACTTCGAGTTGTGATTGCAGCTCGCTGTCTGGTTGATCTCCCCTCAGATCGAATTTTTCCGAAACTAACACTCTCTCCTTTTAACTGGGAAGTAATTGAAGATACAGCAACAAAATATCTCAACTCGAGCAAAATGACTTCTGAAAGTCTTGCTCTACTGGCAGGACACTTACTGTATTTAACTGGTGGACATCCAGGGGGAATTGCTGAAGCACTAAAAGTTTATCGGGGTGGTGGTTACACAGTTAATTTGTTTATAAACAGTTATGGCAATCAATTATGGGAAAAAAATCTCAAAAAATGTAGAGATCAAATTAGAGAAAGTTTGACAAAAGAAAATAATCATTTGTACGAATCCATTGAAAAATTGAGTATATTCCCCATAATAAATAGTACTTGTATATTAAAGGAAGCCGTTCGGAGATTTCAGTTACCTTTTAGTGATGATAGTTTTAAATTAAATGCTGAACTGACAAAGACATCTATTTTTACTCGTGATAAAATGGTTATCAAAGATGGCATGACACGGCGGTTACTAGTTATTGGTCTTCTCCGAGAAAGTTCGCCTGGTAACTTTCAAGAGCTTTGTAGTGAAGCAGCTGATATCTGCTTGAAATATATTCATGAACTTAAATCAAAGAATGATTCTGCTGCTGCGGGTATTTGGTCTATGCAGTACTTTTTTCAAATTCTTCAGCAACATGCTGGATTTATCAATTTTGGCCCTAATAGTTTAGCTTATCGACAAGAACTCCGCAAAGATTTCTTTGATAAAACCGTTGAAGAGACTCTGGGAATATTCCAAAATACAGATAGAGAGCAAATCCATGATTTTCTTTGTACCCTTAAATCTGAAGTAGAAAATGACTGGGAATTTCAGTTTGTTGTCAATTACTATCTGCACAATGAGGAATATAATGAT
>NZ_JBTYKD010000241.1:0-8448 GCF_054880495.1 Nostoc sp. | reverse complement strand
TCCCTCTCCCAGATATGGGAGAGGGACTTTGAAATTCTGGCTCCCCTTCTCCCAAATTTGGGAGAAGGGGTTGGGGGATGAGGGCAAATCCTTTTGATCACCGAAGAACTACAGGTTTCAAGATAGACGCGGTTTAGTAGTACTTATAACCTGACTTTTTGTATCATATAGAGACCATTTATGGACACTAACTAGCAACTTACGTTACTAGCAAATTATAGGGTTTCCTAATCACATGAGGTACATCATAGCCCCCTCCTCGCTTGCGGGGAGGGGGTTGGGGGTGGGGTTCAGTACCTACTCAAGCGAGAACCGTTATATATTTGCCCAATACTTTGAAAACATCCTCTAAAATAAGCTGATGAAGAAAGCTCTCATTTGTGGAATATCCGGTCAGGATGGAGCTTACCTGGCACAGTTACTTCTTAATCAAGGCTATAGCGTCTGTGGTAGTTCACGAGATGCCCAGATTTCCTCTTTCAAAAATTTGGTTTACTTAGCTATTCGTGACCAGGTGAAGTTAGAGTCAATGGCTCTGAATGACTTTCGGAGTGTATTGCAAGTGCTGACAAAAATCCAGCCAGATGAAATCTACAATTTGGCAGGACAAAGTTCAGTTGGTTTGTCTTTTGAACAACCAGTAGAAACTTTAGAAAGTATCACTACTGGAACTCTGAATTTATTAGAAGCTATTCGCTTTTTGGGTGTACCAATCAAACTCTATAATGCTGGTTCTAGTGAATCTTTTGGGGATACTGGTGAAACAGCAGCTGATGAAACAACGCCATTCCGCCCCAGAAGCCCTTATGCTGTGGCTAAAGCTGCTGCTTTTTGGGAAGTTGCTAACTATCGGGAAGCTTATGGTTTGTTTGCCTGTTCTGGGATTTTATTTAATCATGAATCTCCCTTGCGACCAGAAAGATTTGTGACTCAAAAGATTGTTGCGGCTGCTTGTCGCATTGCTCAAGGTAGCACTGAGCAGCTTTATTTGGGTAATATGCAGATTCAGCGTGACTGGGGTTGGGCACCGGAATATGTGGAGGCGATGTATTTGATGCTGCAACAGGAACAGCCGGATGATTATGTCATTGCTACGGGAGAGAGCAGTTCATTAGAAGAATTTGTCGCAGCAGCATTTGCATCTGTGAATTTAGATTGGTGTCACCATGTTGTGATCGATAATAGCCTGCTGCGACCTACAGATTTAGCAGTGGGTAGAGGTAATCCCGTTAAGGCGAAGGACAAGCTGGGATGGCAGGCGAAATACAAGATGAAGCAGGTTGTGCAAATGATGGTGGAGGCTAAACGATCGCAATCCTAAATCATTCATAAATGCTAAGGAGCATTCCGAAGGGTAGCAATGACTGCGATCGCTTTGTCCTTCCTCATCGCTGCGGACATAATTATACCTACAGATAACTTAAAAACTAATGTCTGACACTGTTATTCGAGTTGAAAATTTAGGTAAAAAATATATTATTGGGCATCAACAGCAAGAACGTTACACTGCACTGCGCGATGTGATTGCTAATAAAGTTAAGTCCTTTGGTAATCTAATCCAAAATCCAAAATCCAAAATCCAAAATTCCCAGGAGGAGTTTTGGGCGCTGAAGGATGTGTCTTTTGATATTAAACAGGGTGACAGAGTTGGAATTATTGGGCGCAATGGTGCGGGTAAATCTACACTTTTAAAAATTCTCAGTCGGATTACTGAACCGACAACAGGAAGCATCAAAATTAAGGGAAGAGTTGCTAGTTTATTGGAGGTGGGTACAGGCTTTCATCCAGAGTTGACTGGTAGAGAGAATATATATCTCAATGGCGCAATTTTGGGAATGAGTAGGGTAGATATTAAGCGCAAATTTGATGAGATTGTAGCGTTTGCAGAGGTAGAAAAGTTTTTAGATACGCCTGTTAAGCGGTATTCTTCGGGGATGTATGTGCGCTTGGCGTTTGCGGTGGCGGCGCATTTAGAGCCGGAGATTTTAATTGTAGATGAAGTTTTAGCAGTAGGAGATATACAATTTCAAAATAAGTGTCTAGGTAGAATGGAGGATGTTAGTAAATCCGGAAAAACTGTTCTTTTTGTTAGTCATAATACGGCAGCCATTAGTCTTCTTTGTAACAAAGGTATATACTTGGAAAAAGGAAAATTAATTACAAAGGGAGAAATTTCTGAATGTATTAATTTGTATACACAAAATCGAGTAAAACGTTCAGGCTTTTTGCTAGAACACCAGATTATCAAAAATCCTGGATTAAAAGCTATGGATATCAAGATAAATGGGAAATATGAAGATATAGTTTATATCATTTATACAAATAATAATATCGAAATTGAACTGACTTTTTTAGCAACTTTAACTTGCCGCGTTTCACTATATGGAAGTTTAAAGGATAGTCAAGGTCAGTCTATTGGTATTTATTCACCAGGACATATTAGCGAAGATGTTTATACAGTTAACCCTGGACAACATAAGCTTTTAGGTAGAATTTTTCTACCTAAATTGACTAAAGGAAGATATTTTCTCGAACTAGGAGTTGTTAATCCTGGTGTTCAGTTCTATATTTACTTTCCGTTTGGGGTTGAGTTAGATGTTGCTGGAACGCCTACAAAATCAGGCGTTGTTTATGAGCAAGGTATTAATGATGCTGGCTATCAAATTATTGATGGTTATTCTTCATTAGAAAAAGATTCACTAGCACAAAATACATCTATTTATCCCTATAAATAAAAGCTATTGAAATAGGGTAAGTTGAATATAATTAGCAGGTTATTAAAATCCCATAATAGCCTTGAAAACCAAAATTAAATTTGTAACTTATACTGGAGACATAAACATGGGTTTAGATTATAATGGCGTAAAATTTCTTTTATATGCTAAGTCATTAGGAGTTGATTTTTCAGAAACAGCGACTATTGGCCGACAATATCTTCATATAAGTCCTCCTGATCTTAAGAAAATATTGTTGAGTTTTAATTATCAAATTGAAGACAAAGAGCTAGAACTTATTTTTCAAGAAAATAAGGGTTACTCCGAAGCTTTTTTCCATTATCTTAGTGCCGGGTTTGTAGATTCTTTTGATTATTCAAATTATGAGGGAGCAACACATCTTCATGATCTGAATTTTGCTATACCGGAAATTCATAAAGAGAAGTACAATGTTGTAATTGATGGAGGGGCATTAGAACATATGTTCAACTTTCCTGTAGCAATTAAAAATTGTATGGAAATGGTTAAACTTGGTGGTTATTATCTTGGTATCACTGTTGCCAATAACTTTATGGGACATGGTTTTTATCAATTTAGTCCTGAAACGTTTTTTCAAATTTTTACTCAAGAAAACGGTTATAAAATGATTAATTTAATAGCCTGTGAGACTTCTTCCAAAGCACAGTGGTTTTCTGTTAAAGACCCCAACGAATTAAAAGAGCGTGTGACATTAGTGAATCAATTTCCTGTATATATTCTGGTGGTTGCTAAAAAAATTGCTTCTGTAGAAATATTTAAAAATGTACCTCAGCAAAGTGACTACACATTGATATGGCAAGGAGATTATTCTGCACAATCAGCACCAGAAGTTAATACTCAACGTAGAAGAAATATTTTAACTCGTTCAATTATCAAGTTGCTTCCTAGTCATATCAAGATAAAATTAAAAAGCCTCTCTTCACAGAAAGAACCAATCTTTAACCCAAACTTTTTTGAACCTTTCAATCTATAAAAACTGAACATAATAATCTAACATATGCTATTAGAAAAAGTAAAATACTTGGTTGCAAATCGCCAATTTCAAAAAGCTCGCAAACAATGGGAAATACTATCTCTAGATTTTGCTTACGAACTATCTTTAAGCCAGTCATTGGCAAAATATCGAAAACCTAATGAAGCTTATCGATATTTTCATCAATATTTTTATCATAGATGCCCTCAAATCATACGTGATCATCGAAAATATTTTTGCTTAGAAAATAGAGGTTTTGGCGAAGATGCAATGCACGCTATGTGGTGGCTTCTTTTCTTAGAATACAAGCCTGTTTCATGTTTAGAGATTGGTGTGTATCGGGGACAAATAATATCTCTTTGGATGCTAATTTCCCATTATATTAGCCATTTATGTAATATTTACGGGATTTCTCCATTCTCTAATGCAGCAGACACAGTTAGTAACTATATTAGTGATATAGATTATTACAATGACGTATTAAAAAACTTTACTTACTTTAATTTGCCTTTACCCAAGCTGGTTAAAAGTTTATCGACAGATTCTCTGGCAGCAAAAACTATATCTGAGCAAACCTGGGACTTAATTTACATTGATGGCTCACATAATTATGAAGTAGTTGTTAACGATTATTATCTTTGTAAGAAAAACCTCAATGAAGGTGGCATTCTCGTTCTTGATGACTCTGCTTTATACCTCGATTATATGCCTCCTATATTTGCATTTAGTGGACATCCTGGTCCTTCCAAAGTTGCAGAAGAATTTGCTATGAAGGAAATGCACTTTTTGGGCAGTGTAGGACATAATCTAATTTTTCAGAAACACTAACTTGATTGATTATGATATTTCCTGTTTGGGGAAGTGGACAACAGTTACTTCAGCAAAGGGTAAACTGTATTGTGATAGCTAATTAAGTAATTTTATTAATCTATAAAAAGTTAGTTTCCCCTGCTAACACCAACAGCCTTTACCATTTGTAATTCTAAGTCTTTGAAAACATGACGTTTGTAAACATTAATTTGTTGGCAACGGCTTTTATTACCATGAAGCATATCGTTTTGTCAATATCTTCTATTGGACTGGTGCTCTAGTTGAGCTAAAAACTAAAAACTGAACCTAGAAAGGATCTAATAATGAACCTTTGGCGAACACGTAATGCTCTGACGCGACTTAGGTTAGCCTTTTCTCCTTTAATTCCTAGCCTATTGGAGGATTTGCGTATCAGCTTCGTTAAATTAGTATCTGATTTCCTGCGTGCTACTACTCTTCATAAACAAATTAAGGCTCTTGCACACAAATTTGGTGTTATCAAACTACCCAATAAAGTTCCTCTATTAAATGGTTCATCTGTTCAGCAATTTCAGTCCCCATCTGACAAACCTATAATCTTTACTTCCTACTGTGTTGCTGCTGATTCTCCAGGCAATCTGAAGTTTTGTGGGGGTACAAAAGAGCTAAATTATTTAGTTAAATTGGTGCGAGAACGTGGGTATGAGGCTTATATAGTTTCTTATGATGGAACTTATGAGCCTTGGTTGTTTGATCATCAGCCCCACATCTCGCTAGATAAGTTTCAGGAAATTATTAGGCAAAATAATAATATTCGTTGTGTCACATCTTGGGCGATAGCAACTGCTTTCGTTGAAGTTAGTCCATCTCTGTATTTTTGGGACATGGAACTTGCTCATACTGAGCATGATCACTTTCCAGCACTTGCAGAACTTTACAGGTATAAAATTAAGAATACTGCTGCTATATCTCGTACCATCCAAGCATGGCATATGGCACACTTTCAGCGCTCCTGTGTAATTATCCCTAACTTGCTAGATACCTCTGTATGGTTTCCAACTTCATTAAACCGTAAAAGTGACCGAATTGGGTTCATGATTGAAGGGTCACATACGGAAGAATATATAGATATTATTCGTAATTTGACTCAGGAAAAGGGTTTCGAGTTTGAGTTTTATCAAATCAGTGGAGTTGAATCCGAAGTTTTAGTAGGAATGCATACTTGCGAAGTTTTTCTAAGTTTGAATATCGGTAAAGATCCTCTTTGGGGTGAAGGTTGCCCCAGAACAGTCATTGAGGCTCTTGCCTCTGGATGTGTTGTTATTGCCTTTGACATACTTGGTAATCGAGAAACTATACAAGATAATTTCAATAGTGTTTTAGTGTCTCGTTATCGTCCTGATCTCATGGCAGAGGGTTTAGTTCGGCTCTATAGTTCTACTGGTGAAATTGAGCGTCTTCGTGAAAATGCACGCGCTCTAATTGAGTCTTGTCATACTTTTGATGATCGTTGGCCAGCAGTGAAAGAGTTTTTGCATCTCTAGATTCAGTTGTTACTAAATTGGTTTGCAAAATGGTTGTGATAAGTCGATATTTGCGATCGCTCGGTGTTGATCCAGATGAATTGTAACTTGATTGGCAGACGATGCCTTCTCTACGAGACCCTTCTCTACGAGACCCTTCTCTACGAGACGCTGCGCGAACGGCAAGCTCAGGGCATCGCGCTACACGAACGGCGGGCTTCTCTACGAGAGGCTACGCCAACGCCTACGCTTTTGAGTGAAAAGCTGTATCACATTGCGATCGCCAGAATAAAAATGTTCTTTTTGTGGTATTTTATAACACTGCGCTCGCTCTAGTTGAGGACTTCAACTCTCAAAACCCAGCCGACTGAAAATCTTGGCCTGCATACAACATAGGTATCTGAAGGACAGTGGCGATCGCTGCTGCAAAACAGTCCCCGTAGTTGAGTTGAGCGGGATGTCCGCTACCCTTGCCATAGAGCCAACCTAAGTTGCCTAATTAATAGACAAATCTAGTCAATAATGCTGAAATCTAGACAAATTGTGGGATAATCAAAATATCAAGAAAAACAGCACAATTTAAATGCTTTTATCTATCAAGACACAGCTAAAATTAAACTCATCTCAGCGGATCTTGATGAGTAAACACGCTGGGATTGCTAGATTTACTTACAATTGGGGGCTGGCAACTTGGCAAGCTTTATATAAGGAAGGGTATAAACCTAATCACCGATTCCTAAGAACATTTTTCAATAATCACGTGAAAACTAATTTAGATTTATCATGGTTAAAAGAAAAAGGTATATGTCAAAAAGTAACTGAGTTTGCCTTTGAGCAACTTGGGTTATCTTATCAAAGATTTTTTCAAGGTCTAGCTGAGTACCCTAACTTTAAAAAGAAAGGTAAATCAAATAATAGTTTTACTATTAACTCAGGTGGTAAACCTATTCCTGTGGGGGGTAAATTAATAAAATTACCTACAATCGGATGGGTGAAAACTTATGAGGGTTTACCTCACGTATCTACCTCAAAGCTAACAATATCAGAACGTGCAGGCAATTGGTATATAAGCTTCGCCTTTAAGCAAAATGAAGAAAACTCACAAAACCAAATACCTGTTGTGGGAGTTGACTTGGGGATTAAAGAACTTGCTACTTTGTCAACAGGAGTAGTTTTTAGTAATCCCAAGGCAACTATAAAGATGAAGAAAAAGTTACGATCACAGCAGTGCCGATTAGCTAGAAAACTTCAAGGTTCTAAACAATATTTAAAGCAAAAGTTAAGAGTTGCTAAAACTTACAAAAGGGCTAGCGATATCAGGCTTGACGCTACTCACAAAGCTACAACAATTATCAGCAAAAATCACGCTAAGATAGTTATTGAAAACTTAAACGTGAGTGGCATGATGGCTAATCACAAGTTAGCTGGTGCGGTCGCAGATGCTAATTTTTATGAGTTTAGAAGACAACTAGAATATAAAGCTGAGAAGTTTGGCAGTGAAGTAGTTTTTGCTGATAGGTTTTACCCTTCAAGCAAAACTTGTTCTAACTGTGGACATATTCAAAATATGCCCTTAAAGGTAAGAACTTTTGACTGTGGAAGCTGTGGAATAAGCATTGATCGTGATTTAAACGCTGCTAAAAACCTGAGCTTTTTAGCTAAATAATTTCACGCAACACGGAGGGCTAACCCGTGTCTGGGTATTGAGGGTTCTGAAGCCGACTTCACCCGTTGAAATATCAAGTAAGGATTAGATGTCTAGGGATGTCTATGATTTATATAGCAGTTGGTACAGTTCTAGCGCCTTGAATGCCATAACCTCATCGACCGACACATAATCCAAGTCTAAATTAGTCAATAGTGCTTTGACCTCTGCTAATACCCCTTTACGTAGTGCCACAATCAGTAGCTCTTGCAACGTACCGCATGACATTAATAACTCACCAGATGTGATTGCTTGCTGGTATAGTGCTTCCCAACCAGGTTCCTACAATATGATCGCAATAACTGCCGAAGTATCCACAATCATGTCGGTAAGCCATCCTCGTCGTAGAGTGAATTTGGCTCAAAATCATTGGCCTTTTGTTGAGCATTAGCCTGAATTGCAGACAAATGTTCCGCCAGTTGGGTGTGTCGTCGCTGTCGTCGCAGTTCCCGATATTCCCGTTCCAAAGCCGCCTTCACGATCTCAGTAGGTCCTAGACCAGTTAGTTCCCGCAATTGCTGGATTAAGCGATCAACCTCAGCATTTTTGATATTGATAGCCATGACTTCCATACTTAGCATCTATAACTTAATTATAGAATTTTCTCTCCAACCCCGGCATGCAGTGGGGGATGAGGAAAATCGCTCTATCAAACAAAACGGCGATCGCCTCACGAATTGTTAGTGTCAGGGCGGGAAGACCCAG
>NZ_JBTYKD010000240.1:0-11786 GCF_054880495.1 Nostoc sp. | reverse complement strand
CAATGCCCAATTAAAAATGTTCTGAAGACGTATCTGTTGTACCGCCTTCTCCATCTCGCTTAGAGCCTAATAAATCTAGTTGATCTACTCTAATAATTGGTGTAGAACGGTTTGCTCCTGTTTGGCGATCGCTCCATGTGTCAAACTTTAAGGAACCTTTGATACCAATTAGGCTGCCCTTACGGACATAATTACCTGCTACCTCAGCCGTCTTATCCCATAATTCCAGCGTAAACCAGTCAGGCTCATCGCTGTTGCGCGATCGCCTTTTTACAGCTAGTGTCAATCTACACTTAACACTACCAGATTCAAAATATTTTATATCAGGGTCGCTGCCTACACGACCAACAAGGGTGACAATATTGATACTCATCTGCTTTACCTTTAAGTACAAGCGTACTGATTAATTCTGACTTTCATCATAGCGAATTGTGAAACACTTGAAAATAATGTGTTAAACAGTTAACAATATAATTGAATTGAAAAATTATACATACTACTTGGAGAAACACATAAAAGTATATGGATATACTTAGTTAACCAGAGGATATCAAAAAATACAGGATTGAGACATAGTGAATATTCCTGGGAATCATCTAAAAATATAGTCTAGTTTACTCAACTCAGGATACAAACTTCATCAAAGCTGGCACGATTAACTCTTACCGTTGTAGTCAAAAAGTATCGCACATAGGGGGATTATACACGCGTGGGTCTTTTTAGGAACTTTCGCACATCATGGGATATGGGTATCGACCTCGGTACCGCTAACACTCTGGTTTATGTATCTGGTAAAGGTATTGTACTACAAGAACCTTCTGTAGTTGCGATCGATGTCAACGAAAAGGTAGCACTAGCAGTCGGAGAAGAAGCCAAAAAAATGCTCGGTCGCACACCGGGAAATGTGATTGCCCTGCGCCCCTTGCGGGATGGTGTAATTGCTGATTTCGATATAGCCGAGCTGATGCTGAAAAGCTTTATTCAGCGTGTAAACGAAGGCAGATCCCTAATTCTACCCCGGATTGTCATTGGTATTCCCAGTGGTGTCACAGGAGTAGAAAGGCGAGCTGTGATGGATGCAGCCCATCAAGCAGGAGCAAGAAAAGTTTATTTAATCGATGAACCAATAGCTGCGGCAATTGGTGCCGGACTACCGGTTGCCGAACCGACTGGCAACATGATCATCGATATTGGTGGTGGCACAACAGAAGTTGCGGTGCTAAGTCTTCAGGGTACAGTAATCAGCGAATCAGTACGCATTGCTGGAGATGAATTGACTGAAGCGATCATTCAGTATATCAAGAAAGTTCATAACTTAGTGATTGGTGAACGCACTGCCGAAGACATCAAGATTCGGCTTGGTTCTGCCTATCCGACTCATGATGATAATGAAGCGATGATGGAAGTCCGAGGCTTACACCTGCTTTCGGGTCTACCGCGAACTGTCACAATCAAAGCCCCAGAAATCCGTGAAAGCATGTTGGAACCACTATCAGTAATTATAGAAGCTGTGAAGCGGACGCTGGAACGCACACCTCCAGAACTGGCAGCAGACATTATTGACAGAGGTATTATGTTAGCTGGTGGCGGTGCTTTGCTCAAAGGCATAGATACCTTAATTAGCCATGAAACAGGGATTATTACCCACATTGCTGCCGATCCTTTGTGCTGTGTGGTGTTGGGAACAGGCCGTGTGTTAGAAAACTTTAAACAGTTGGAACGAGTTGTCACCGAAAGCTCTCGCAATATGTAGCAAAAAAAATATCATATTTGAGTTCTATTTGAGTTCTAGTTGGGTTCTATATAAATAGAATCCAACTAGAACTTAATTTGTATAAGTGTGCGAAGGTATATATGGTTACAATACGGCGTTGGTGGGATCGTAAAGGGTTACAAATCGGGTTGTTAGCTTTAGTAGTTGGTAGTGCTTGGATATTGCGACAGACTCAAGGTGAGCTGGTGCTTGAGACATACCAGGCAATTACCCGTCCGTTAGAGATGTTGCAGTCAGGGCCAACCCCAGAAGAACGTCTCAGGGATGCCCAGATATTGGAATTGCAAACCAGGATAGTAGATTTGGAAAGTCAAAAGGCAAAGCTACAAGATTTATTGGGCTATGTGGAAAAAGAGCCACTGGCATCACGGCCAATTCCAGCACGGGTGATAGGACGTAGTGCTGATCAGTGGTGGCAACAAGTTACGCTGAATCGCGGTACGAATGTGGGGATTGGTGAAGGCTTCGTAGTCAAGGCAGATGGCGGATTGGTGGGTCTGGTGGAGAGTGTAACTCCCAATACTAGCCGCGTCTTGTTAATTAGTGACCTCAATAGTCAAGTGGGTGTATCAGTTAGCCGCACGGCAGCTAAAGGCGTTTTGCGAGGAGATTCTTCTGCTGAAGCTGTGCTGGAGTTTTATGAAAAAGTCCCAAATGTCAAGGTGGGAGATTTAGTTTCCACATCTACTTATAGTCAGAAATTTCCATCTGGCTTGGCAGTAGGACGAATCAAATCGCTGGATTTAAAGAAACTTCCCGCATCAGTGGCGAAAATCGAGCTTTTTCCGCCAATCCGCTCTCTCGATTGGGTAGCTGTTTATCCAAAGCCAGAAAATCAAGAATCGGAAAATCAAGTGCCGCAAAAGTCTAAGTAAATTCTTCCTTGAAAATCTATAGAAATATGAAGATTCCTGCATTTGGTGACAGCAGGCAGAAAAAGCCAAAATCCTCAGAGCTAAAATCGAAATTTCAAATCCTGCCGCTTTCTCGTTGGCATCCCGGTATACGTCAGCTGTTGAGTTGGATAGTAACGGTTGGATCTGTACTGTTATGTTTACTATTATTGCTAACCCGCTTGCCAGGTATGGAATTATTGGGAATTGGTCCTAACTGGCTGTTAATTTGGGTGGTAGCTTGGAGTGTGAAGCGCCCAGTGTTTTCTGGAGCATTCGCAGGTATAGTTCTGGGGTTACTTCAAGATTCAATGACATCACCTAACCCTACTCATACCCTCAGTTTAGCTATAGTGGGAATTTTAACTGGTCTGCTCAAAAAACAGCGTTTTATCGAAGAAGATTTTATTTCGATTGCTGTGATTGTCTTTGGTATGGCAGTTTTGGCAGAAACTATCTTTGGGTTGCAATTAACTTTGAGCGGCGATGAGCGCAAAATAACAGATATTTGGACATATTACCAGCGTGTCGCCCTAGCCTCTGCCATTCTTAGTAGTCTGTGGGCACCTGTAGTCTATTATCCCCTAAATCGTTGGTGGCAGAGGATGAAAGTGTTAGAGGAATTAGTAAAGGGAATTAGGAGTTAAGAAGGGGATAGATTACAGGTGACAGGAAAGAAAATTATCCTCTGTAGCTTGTAAGAGGTTGTTTGAAAAGTGTTTTGCTGTGACTTTAGGCACTTTTAGATCCCCCCTAACCCACGCCACTTGCTCAACTTGGGGAGACCCCTGTTCCCACAGTGGCTCCCCTTAAAAAGGGGGGAACCGGAATCAAAGTCTCCCTTTTTAAGGGAGATTTAGAGGGATCTAAAACTTTTGATACCGAGAAGAGGACTTTTCAAACATCCTCTAAGCTAAATCTTTATGGAATTTGGGCAACCTCTGGCAATATGGATTCAAGCGACAGTGAATAAAACAACACCGTATCATGGTAATTAGTAGTATTCATGTCTGATACTTTCTTTTTTGCCTTAAAAAAATATCAGGAAAGTCATCTCCTGATTTCCTGACGGCAGAATGTGGAAGTTTTAACTGATTAACCTAGTTGGAGAACGCTGATGTCAAAGGAAAGAAAAAGTAATAAAGAAGCTAAAAAACCTAAAAAAGATCCCAAAGACAAAAAGGATAAAAAAGACCCAAACAATAAGACGATTTAAGTAAATAGCTCTAGGGAAGACCAAGAGTTGCATTTCCCTAAATTGACAATACTTCGTCTAGTAGGATTAAGTAGGAGAAGTTATTGTCAAAAATTTATTCACCCTTGGTCAAGCCTCAAAAGTTGTTTCAACAGTGTTGAGTCACCGAAGTTCAGATAGTCCACCAAACTTTGGTGACTCAGCACTGTGTGGGGAAATTAGTCGCTTTAGATGCGCTAACTCTAGCTCAACATTTTCTGAGTCTGAATATGGAGTTTATCTAAAGCCAGATCACGACCAGGTTTGAAGTCTACATCTGATACTTTAGGTTGGCAGTGTGTGCCATGTCTACGCCAACGCTATCGGTGACGCAATTTCTCAAGCAGGAATAAACTTCAGCGAAACACCGTTCATGCAGTAGCGCTTACCAGTGGGTGCAGGGCCATCATCAAAAACATGACCCAGATGACTACCACAGCGACTACAATGCACTTCAGTTCTGGTCATAAACAACGACTTATCTACAGTTAAAGCGATCGCACCTTCAATTGGATTAAAAAAGCTAGGCCAGCCAGTACCACTGTTAAATTTGGTATCAGCCGTAAACAGTGGCTGTTCACACGCAGCACAAAAATAAGTACCATTGTCGTATTCCTTATCCAATGGGCTGGTGTGAGGGCGTTCAGTCCCATGTTTACGCAATACACTAAACTGTTCTGGCGTTAAAATCGTGCGCCACTCTGACTCTGGTTTGTTAATTTCAAATCCACTCTGAGAAGTTGTCATCGCCTCTGACTCCCAATTGATATACTTTGATAAGAATGCTGTGCCGACTATTGCTGCACTAGCCTGTAAAAAATAGCGTTTGTCCATATATCTATTATTTTCTATTTTCCCCTTAACTGGCCAATCAACTCCAGTACGGGATTCACTACATTCATCACTATAATCAGCGATATCTGACGACAAGCCGCTTTGCGTCTACGCCCTGAATTAGCCCTGATAATCTCATTAAAATTAGCTAATAAATAACAAAAATATTGCACAAGAATCAAATCAACTTGACCTGATTTTGCACAGTACACCTGGATCTTGTGCATAGATTGCAGAGGATAACGCATTCTCCCCGGATTTATCCGGGGGCTTTTAGCAGAGAAAGAGAAATAGCGGTTTGCTTGCTGTGCAGGTTGCGAAACACTATCCCCGAACCATGCCCAATACCCAATTTTTGCGATCGCTACCCTATTGAACACAGCTTAATATACATTGGTTTGATAGGAATACCGTAGTTTTCTGAAAACTTCTTACTTAATTAAGTAAAATATGTGCTACTTTCAGAACTATAAACAAAACACGGTATTTCTATCGACTTATCGTAGTTTAAAAGGACAGGACTCATGCAGCTACTATGGTTCATCCCAACCCACGGCGACGGACGTTACCTTGCAACTGCTACAGGCGGACGGGCAGTAAGCTTTCCTTATCTGCGGCAGATTGCTCAAGCGGTCGATGACCTTGGTTATACAGGGGCATTGCTGCCCACGGGTCGCTCTTGCGAAGATGCTTGGATTGTCGCGTCAACGCTGGTATCACTGACGCGACAGATGCGTTTTTTGGTGGCGATTCGTCCCGGCTTGGTATCACCTGGGGTAGCAGCGCGGATGGCGGCGACCTTTGATCGCCTCTCTGGGGGACGCTTGCTGATTAATGTGGTGACAGGGGGCGATCCTGTGGAGTTAGCGGGAGATGGCTTGCATTTGGATCACGATCAGCGCTATGAATTAACAGATGAATTTTTGACAGTATGGCGAGCGATCACTAGTGGTGAACAAGCTAATTTCCAGGGCGACTATTTCAACATTCAGGATGGTAAACTGCTCTTTCCACCCGTTCAGAAGCCATATCCGCCCTTGTGGTTTGGCGGTTCTTCTCCGGTTGCTCAAAAAATTGCTGCTAAACATGTAGATGTTTATCTAACTTGGGGCGAACCACCGGCGCAAGTAGCCGAGAAGATTGCATCAGTTCGCAGACTTGCAGAAGTAGAAGGGCGAACTTTGCGGTTTGGGATTCGCCTACATGTGATTGTGCGCGAAACCGAGAGTGAAGCTTGGGATGCAGCGAATGACTTAATTCGGTATGTAGATGACGAGGCGATAGCTTATGCCCAAAAAGCTTATGCCCGGATGGATTCAGAAGGACAACGGCGGATGACGCAATTACACCACGGTAATCGTGAGGCATTAGAGATAAGCCCGAACCTGTGGGCGGGAGTCGGTTTAGTGCGGGGTGGTGCGGGAACAGCCTTAGTAGGCGATGCCCAAACCGTTGCCGCCAGAATGTTGGAATACGCTGCTTTGGGTGTTGAGTCCTTTATCCTCTCTGGCTATCCCCACCTAGAGGAAGCCTATCGAGTTGCGGAACTTCTATTTCCCCATTTACCCTTAGAGAATCTGCCGACAGTGGAAAAGCAACATGTCTTAAGTCCATTTGGTGAGATTGTGGCAAATGAAGATTTCCCTAAGCAACAGCCTCAACAAAGAGCAACGTCCATATCCTAGTAATTAAGGTCAACACAGCATCAGCAATGAAGACCAAAACCACAAAACATACTGAACCCATTTTAGAAATTGGGAGTTTAATTGAATGACTCATATTCTAGCGATCGCTGGTAGTCCAACCCATCCATCTAGAACCTATGGTGTTGTCGAATACACTGCCAAGCTTTTACAACAAGAAGGCTTGCATGTAGACATTATTTCAGTTCGGGATTTGCCTGCTGAAGATTTAATTTTTGGACGATATGACAGCCCTGCTTTAGAACAGCCAAAAGCTTTATTAGCAAAGGCAGATGGTGTGATTATTGCCACCCCAATCTACAAAGCTGCTTATACAGGAGTACTCAAAACATTTCTAGATTTGCTGCCACAAAAATCATTGACAGGTAAACCCGTGTTACCAATTGCTCTAGGTGGGACGATCGCTCATTTATTGGCAATTGAATATGCCCTGAAACCTGTATTATCGGAATTAGGAGCGCGGCATATCCTAGCTACTATTTATGCAGTAGACAAACAAATTCAACGGCAAGCTGATAACAGCGTCTTGTTAGATGAGGAAATTGATCAAAGACTCAAAGACGTTCTCAAGGAATTTGTTAAAGCTGTAGAATATGATGCCGCAGCGCCTCAAGAATTGGTTCATGCCAATTAAATAATCAAGTTTATACCTCCGTTTGTTGTAGCAGATGATTAATTTTTACCCATCTGCTACTTTTCTTTAAAAGTTAATCAGAGCAACTTAATAATTCACGCATTGTTCGCGTGGTCACTGACTTGTGCCGAGCGCAGTCGAGGTAGCCTTGCCGTTTGCGCAGCGTCTCGTAGAGAAGTGCCGCATCTCGTAGAGAAGAGAGTTTCAGACTCTTATATTCAACCCTGACTAAAATATTATGGGCAGTTTAAGCCAGAGTATTTGGTATTTAACGATAATCTCCAAGGGTTTTCTCAAGATGTGAACTACATCTGTAACCTACAAACTGGCGGTAAACTTTTTCCAGAAAAGGCTTACAAATAAATTCAGATTCTCTGTAAACAGTTGAAACACGCCAAAAAGCTATTAGAAATTGAATGAATTATTTTTTACAGCAATTTTCGGGTATTTAGACTACGACTGAGAAGGGGAATAGGGCGTGGGGAGTGAAAAGATAAAAAGATGATTACTAGTGATGCCGAAGCGATCGCGATCGCTAAGGAACGTGGATTAAATAAAATGCAAAACTTCATTCTGTCTCTAGCTTCCCTCTCCTTTATAAGGAGAGGGATTGAGGGTGAGGTAAGCCAGGGACATAAATGTATGTTATTTAATTCTTATTCCTAAGGAACTAGCAGTTCAATCCCCTACAATCGCGCTGTTTTGTGATTACTGACGGTAATAATCCGCTTTTTTGGTCAGGTTAGCCAGTAAATTAGATGTAGGGCGTAATAAAAATAAACTGAATCAAAGCGATGTCTAACGACAAGCCGCAAGGCGTGTGCGCTTCTTATTTTGCATCTATTGTCGGCGAAGAAAATGCTGTTTGCCTTTGGGAAAATATCGAACTAGGCCAGCAAAAACGTATCCAACAGGCTATAGCTTCTGGAAATTCTCCCAGTTGTATTGTCTATCCCGACACTCAAAAACAGCTAGCTGCTGTCATCGCCACAGCTTACACAAACAACTGGCGCGTCCTCCCCTGTGGTAGGGGTAGTAAACTCAGCTGGGGCGGTTTAGTCAAGGGCGTTGATGTCGTAGTTAGTACAGAACGGATCAACCAACTGATTGAACACGCTGTTGGGGATTTCACTATCACGGTAGAAGCTGGGATGAAATTCTCTGATCTCCAAGCACTTTTAGCAAAGTCGCGGCAATTTCTTGCCGTTGACCCCACAGCACCAGAGTCCGCAACTATTGGCGGTATTGTCGCCACAGGTGATACAGGTTCTTTGCGGCAACGTTATGGTAGTGTGCGCGACCAGTTACTAGGTATTACCTTTGTGCGTGCTGATGGACAAGTCGCCAAAGCTGGGGGAAGAGTAGTTAAAAATGTTGCCGGATATGACTTGATGAAGTTGTTTACTGGATCTTATGGCACATTAGGAGTTATTAGTCAACTAACTTTTCGTCTGTATCCGCTACCAGAAGCATCGGAAACAGTGGTACTAACGGGCAGTCCTGAGGCTATATCCCAAGCGGCTAATATCCTTCGAGGTTCGGCGTTAACACCAGTCCAAGCTGATTTACTATCAACTAAACTGGTGTCTAGCTTAGGTTTGGGTCAAGGACTGGGATTAATTGCTCGCTTCCAAAGTATTAGCGAGAGTGTTAAGGAACAGTCAAACCGAGTTTTGGAAGTAGGGCAAAAGTTGGGTTTAGATGGGGCAATTTTTGCAGATGGCGATGAAGCTAATCTATGGCAGAGATTGCAAAAACGAATACATACTACTGCCACAGAATCGGTAATTACCTGCAAAATAGGAGTGTTACCTTCTGCTGCCGTGGAGATTTTGACTCAGGTAGAGTTGGGTTTGATTCATATAAGTAGTGGTTTAGGTTTGTTACAATTAGAGGATAAAAATCAGGTTTTGAAAGTGCGCGATGAGCTACGCTCCGTCGGAGGCGATGCCTACGGCGGGCTGCGCCTACGCACTCAAGCTCATAGAGGTTTTTTAACAATTCTGGAAGCACCAATGGCGGTTAAAGAAGAAATAGATGTTTGGGGCTACACGGGGAATGGTTTGCCGTTGATGCGCGGTATTAAGGAACAGTTTGATAGTAAGAATATTTTAAGTCCTGGTCGGTTTGTGGGTGGAATTTAGTTTTAACGAACTGCCTTCGCGTAGCGTCTCGTTAGAGAAGGACGCAAACGAAAGGCAGTGCGTTGCGGTGTTAGCGTAGCGGTAGCGAGTCCGCGAGCGTCGGCAGTCCGGTCTTCTCCCAAGGGGAGACGCTAAAAGCGATGGGGGTTTCCCCCATGAGGAACTGCGGTTAGCGTAGCGTTAGCGAGTATTCTCCCAAGGGGAGACGCTTTAGCGCAACGAGCGTCACCTGAAGGGGGGTTCCAAGAGTTGTAGCGACTGCTGTCGCAAAGGAAGAGGGGAGAAGAATTAATTATGCAAGTTTCAGAAAATTCTGTTAATAATACGGCTAGTTTGAAGAATTTGAAGGGGTTTGATCAGAATCATCCACCTGATCCGAAGTTGATTGATAGTTGTGTACATTGTGGGTTTTGTCTCTCGACTTGTCCGAGTTATCGGGTACTTGGAAAGGAGATGGATTCTCCTAGAGGACGTATCTATTTAATGGATGCGATTAATGAGGGTGAGATTGCCCTAAATACCGCAACGGTAGAACATTTTGATTCTTGTTTGGGGTGTCTTGCTTGTGTAAGTATTTGTCCTTCTGGTGTGCAGTATGACAAATTGATTTCTGCAACTCGTCACCAAGTTGAACGAAATTATCCCCGCAGTTTACCAGACCAATTTTTTCGTCAATTGATATTTTCTGTGTTTCCTTATCCTAAACTTTTACGGATTTTATTAGTTCCGTTATTGGTTTATCAAAAGTTGGGGTTTGCCAAATTATTTCGTGCTACGGGTTTACTCAAGAAAGTATCGCCCCGTTTGGCAGCAATGGAATCTATTCTGCCAGAAATTACTCTCAAATCTTTTCAAGATAATTTCCCTACTCTTATTCCCGCCCAAGGTGAGAAGCGCTACCGAGTTGGGGTAATTTTGGGTTGTGTGCAACGGCTGTTTTTCTCCTCAGTGAATGAAGCAACAGTGCGGGTTTTAACAGCGAATGGTTGTGAAGTTGTGATTCCGAAATCTCAAGGTTGTTGTGCAGCGCTTCCCGAACACCAAGGACAAGCAGAACAGGCGAAAGCTTTAGCAAGGCAGATGATTGATAGTTTTGCTAATACTGATGTAGATTTTGTGATTATCAATGCTGCTGGTTGCGGTCATACTTTGAAGGAATACGGTCACATTTTAGAAGATGATCTAGAATATCGGGAAAAGGCGAAGGATTTTGCAGCTAAGGTTAAAGATGCTCAAGAGTTTTTGACGACTGTTGGATTAACAGCAAAACTTTCGCCCCTAACTGATAAACCCTTGAATTTAGTTTATCAAGATGCTTGTCATCTATTGCATGGACAAAAGATTAGCATGCAACCGCGTCAGTTGTTGCGACAAATTCCCGGCGTGAAGTTGAGAGAACCAATAGATGCAGCTTTATGTTGTGGCAGCGCTGGGGTTTATAATATGCTGCAACCAGAAGTTTCTGAAGAATTGGGTCGGCAAAAAGTGGAGAATTTGTTGAATACTGGTGCTGAGTTAATTGCTTCTGCTAATCCAGGGTGTACTTTGCAAATTACGAAGCATTTACAGTTGCAAGGTAAGAAGATTTCAGTTATTCACCCGATGGAGTTGTTAGATTATTCAATTCGGGGTGAAAAGTTGGAATTGTAATAAATTAGGCTGCGTTAGACTTTTTTCTAACGTACCCTTGGCAATTATGTAGTAAAGTTATTGCCCTTTGTGATCGCGTGGAACGATTCCACCAAAGCTGTCTTGCTGCTGTTTCGCCTTCATAGCAGGCTGGCTCATGTTCACCTAGTCTGACATAAGCTGATCTTCCTCCACAACTACTGCCGTTGAAGGCTATATCGTAGGGACAAGGGCAGTTTGGGTTACTTTTAGTACTGCGTTGTGTGGCAATTTTTGGCAGGCGAATTTAACGGGGTTCTACAAGAGTGTTATTAACTCCAGTATTTTGAAGGGAATCTTGAACGGAGATTAAAGGGACTACAGCAGCTGAAGTATTAGGCTTTATTATTGGTAAAACAGTTCCAACAAAATGTTGCGCCTTTAATTTGCACTAATTATTTTTTAAATATGATTGTGGGGTGGGCAGCGTTCGACTGAGCGCTCACGCCGAAGTCTTGCCCCCCTGACAATGCAAGTTGTATAAGTAACATAACTGCGATCGCATCCCAACTTACCACAGGCTGGATATCCAATGCACGGGTTGTACTAACCTGTCGGGTGAACGTTTGGGATGCTGGTAAAAACGCTTTAGAAGCACATCCAAATTTAGTCAGCGCAATTAAAACTTGGATTAGCGAGATTGAATAAAATAAATATACACATATTTTTAGAAAGACTGCCAATTACTACTGAATTTTGTTGTTTTAGTAAGCTGTCGCGCGTATAACTTGCACTTTTTATAGTCAGAAACTCTTGTCGCAAGGAGAACACTCTACAAAATTAAAGACAGGACAGCTTAGTACGTTACAACAATAACAAAAGCCTCCTCAAATGATGATGAGGAGGCTTGAGTAGAATTATGAATCCTGGCATCGAGCTATTTTTGCGTAGGGCTACCCCTA
>NZ_JBTYKD010000239.1:0-26811 GCF_054880495.1 Nostoc sp. | reverse complement strand
TGCCCCACCCCTCCTAACAATGATTATCATTCTTAAGACTGTATATTTTATTTTCTGGAAGTCCCTAATCAAGTGATTTTTTATCGTCCGGTTAAAAATGGTATCCAAGTTGAGAGGGTATTGAGCGGACATCGAGATTTTGAAGATATTTTTCATGGCAGTGAGGAAAAATAACAGCGTAGGCGTAGCCCGTCGTAGACATCGCTTGTCCATTTACGCTTCTTTTCTAGGATCGCCAGCTTTCACCTCAATGATATGATATACCAAAATGAATGCGGTAATTACTCAAATGAGTAAGCAAACTGGGGTTTGAGAAAGTAAAAGCTGCTTTTGTTTGCGGAAAACACTAAAATGCGAAAGTAAAAGCTGCTTTTGTTTACGGAAAACACTAAAATGCGAGATTAAAAGCTGCTTTCGTTTACGGAAAACACTAAAATGCGAGATTAAAAGCTGCTTTTGAGAAAGTAAAAGCTGCTTTTGTTTGTGGAAAACACTAAAATGCGAGATTAAAAGCTGCTTTTGAAGAAGTAAAAGCTGCTTTTGAGTAAGTAATCAGGCATTTTTACTTAATTGAATATGAATTTTAGTCTAGGCGATCGCTTCTCTACGAGACGCTACGCGAACGCTAACGCGCTTTTCAGTTTTATTACGGTACGCTTTGCACAAAACTAGCTTATTCTGGATTTGGGGGGAGGCGATCACGAATATATTCTAAATTTTCACGGCACATAACCGTATCAGGATTATTTACACCTAGTCGTTGTTCAAAAATTTCCAAAGCTTTTACACATAATATTTCTGCCTCCTTATAGCGGTATTGGATACGGTAAAGATATGCCAGTTGATCTAAGCTGATTGCCACTTGATGATGGTCTTCTCCTAATAAGGTTTTTCGCAGTGCCACGACTTGTTGATATTGTTGTTCAGCTTCACTGTAGCGATGCTGCCCACAATAAATATTTGCTAGAGTATTTAAGCTAAAAGTGAGTTTTAGGGAGTCTTCATTTATCTGGCAGATTTGTATGGATCTTGTACACAGCATTTCTGCGTCACAATAGTTGCCCTCTTCAGAGTATAAAGCTGCCAGATTATTAAAGCTTGTTGCTACATCAGTATGAGTCTCTCCCAATAAGCAGATTCTTAATTCTAAAGCTCTTTTGTAGATAGGTTTTGCCTTTTCGTAAAACTTCTGAGCTTTGTAAAGATATGCCAAATTGCTCAAAGTGGTAATTGTATCAGGATGTTCCTCGCTTAGCAGATGCCTGTTTATTTCTAAAGCTTCTTTGTATTGATCTTCTGCTTGTGAATAATATCCTTGAAATGTGTAGAGTGATGCTAGATTGTTGCGGCTAGAGGCTCTATATGAACCAGCAAAACTAGAAGGTCTGTCAGCAACCTTTATGCACAGTTTATACCAAGGCTCTGCTTGTTCATAAGAACCCCGACCTTCATAAAATCTGCCTAAACCAGTGAATAGCCAAATTAAATCATCATTGTTATTTAAGTCTTTTAGAGCTTTAGCAGCTTCTTCCAAATGTTGTAGTGTAGGATTAACTGCTGTAATCGTATTATGGGTAATTGACTGGGGATGAGAAATTGACTTTGCGATTGCTACCATTACCCGACAAAGCGATCGCTTTAATTCCTCCACTTGATTGAACTTAGCCTGCTTGAGTTGAAAAAATTCCCGAATGAGTTGATGTAGTTGGTAGCTGTCCTCACCTTGAAGCAAATGCAAACTTTCTAACTCAACTCTGCTATCTTCCAACTGTTCAGCATCTTTCCCCGTTTCTACACTTTCTACCAGTCTCCAGGGAATAGGAGCTAAAGCAAATAAACTCCTTGAGTTTAATAGGTTTTAGATGAGCGATGTCTATGACTGGCTGTTTGATGACGCAGCTGCCGTCAGTGATACTGGCTGTACCGCCCTTTTAAGAATATTCATTATTTTAAATTCTCCGTTTAAATCTAATTTCATCAAGTCCTAGCAAACCTGCTGCTAATAGCAAAGGTAAGTAATAGTAAATTACCCGATAAACTAACATTGACCCCAAAACTGCCGCCGCCGAAACTTTTGAAGAGAGAATCAGCAAAATTATAGTTTCAAATACTCCCAAACCACCGGGGACATTACTAACAACACCTGCAAACATCGCTAATAAATAGATTCCCAAAAAGTCTAGATAGGACAAAGATATATTAATAGGAAGCACAACATAAAGAACCGCCGCCGCCAGAATCCAGTCAAAACTAGAAATTCCTATTTGAGCCAGGGATATTTTCAAAGAAGGAAATCGAAATTCTTGTCCCCGAATTATTAATGGTTGTTTAATAAAAATACTTCCAAGCAAATAAGCAACAACCAATAACAGAAAAATCACGCCGATGGGACGCACAGTGGCAAAAGGTAAATGTAATTGAGTGGGAACTTTGAGGGGGTTGATGAGGAACAAGCAACCCGCAACGGCAAACATTCCTAACCAGAAGGTAAAATTGGCGAAAGCAATTACTTGAGCGATCGCTACTGCTGACACTCCCCAACTAGAGTAAAATCGATAACGGATAGCACTGCCAGTCAGCAAGGCAAAACCGATGGTATTACTAAATGCAGAGCTAATAAAGCTGGTTAGAGCAATCTTGTTCCAACTCAGGGAGCGATTAATGTAGCTAAAACCTAAGATATCGTACCCAATCATCACTAGATAGCCCAAGGCTGTCAGCCAAACTGCCCAACTTAAGCGACTTTTGGGAATAGCAGCTAGAGAGTTGAGGATATCACGATAATTATACTCATGCAATTCGTTAGCGATCGCCCACACAGAAAGCATCAGCAGCGATAAGCCGAACAGTGTGCTAAATTTGAGTTGCAACTTTTTAACCATTTTAAAAGTCCTGAGTACTAAGTGAAGAAACGTATCCTAACTCTTGACTTTTAACTTACTAACAGTCGCAAAATTTCCATCAGGTTGACACATAATTGACATATCATTTGCATAAACTTTTGAAGATAAACACCAGCTACAAAGTTTTTTTTATAGTCATAACTGAATAAATGAACTACAAAAAATCTAAAATTCTCTTGCTAGTTTCCGTATTAACTCTAGTTGGCTGTAATTACAGTCAAAGTGTAACAGCAAAACCACCTCAACAGCAGGATTTACAAACAACGCCTTCCCTTATTTCAACGCAGCCCAATACTAGCAATTTAGCTACTCCTCTAACTTACAAGATTGAAACTTACAATAGTCAAGTAATGGGCGCAAGTCGTACCTACGGCGTTTCTTTACCACCGGGCTATAAGCAAAATCTAAAACAAAGTTATCCTGTAATCTTTCTCCTCCACGGTGGACATGGTTATCCCACTGATTGGTTTATTCAGAACAAGGGACAAGCTCTTAAGACTGTGGAACAACTTTATACTACAGGTAAGTTGCCACCCAGCATCATCATTACACCAGATGGCAACGACAAACGTGGCTCTAGTCCCTACTGGGACCCCCAATATATCGATGGACCTAACGGCAAAGTCTCCACAGCCGTGGGGGATGAGTTAGTAAAAGTTGTGCAAAGCCGTTATCGGACACTAACTAATCCAGATTTTTGGGCGATAGGTGGTTTATCTTCTGGTGGTTGGGGAGCAATGAATGTGGGATTACACAACCTGGATCATTTCTCGGTTTTATTTAGTCATAGTGGTTATTTTCAGGATAAAAGCGGCCCGAAGAATAGCCCAATAACTTATATCAAAACCATTTCCACACCAGCTAAAAAAAGATTGCGGATATATCTAGATTCAGGTAAATCAGATATTGAAGAAATAGACGAAGCCAAAGGATTTACTAAAGTACTAAACAATCTCCAAATTTATAATTCATTTCGTCAGTTTCCTGGCAGTCACACTTGGCAATACTGGCGTGAACACTTAGCGGATTCTTTGACATTTGTGGGAAAACAATTTAGAGCTTCTGAGATAGCTCATAGAGATGAGAATTTAGGTTTTAATCGTGGTAAAAATACTCGAAGTTATTAGAACTTTCACTGGAAATAAGGCGATTTTGCCAAAACGTTGGTGCAATTTTTCAGCATATTCACTATAGTAAGTTTTAATGGAGGTGATTTTTTTTAACCGCTAAAAGAATATGAAGATTTCTAAATTTTTAATTAGCTTGGTAGGAGCGATCGCAATCCTCACGACTGCTGGTTATTATTATGTATTCATCTTAGGTGCGCCACAACTAGACCCGCCGCCAGAAGAAGCAGATACTGGGCTAAAGTTTCAATTAGCAACCTTCAACTCCCAAGCGATGGGTGCAGCCCGTAACTACGGTGTGATTTTGCCTCCTAGTTATAACAAAAATCATCAAAAGCGCTACCCTGTGATATTCTTATTACATGGTGGTCATGATGATGCTCGCGCTTACGCTGACAAGTATGGTGTCCTAGACGTACTGCATGAACTTTATCAAAGTGGAAAATTACCGCCCTCGATTGTGATTACACCTGATGGTAATGATAATCGCGGTTCCAGTCCTTTGTATGATCCTGATTATTTTGATGGTCCGAATGGCAAAGTGGGGACTTTGATTGGTTTAGAATTAGTAAAAGTTGTCAAATCGCGCTACCGCACTTTGGAAGAACCCCAGTTTTGGGCGCTGGGAGGTCTGTCTTCTGGGGGATGGGGGGCTTTTAATATCGGGTTACGCCATCTCAACAACTTCCACATTCTGTTTAGCCATAGCGGTTATTTTACCGATAATAGTGGTTCACAAAATAGTCCCCAACAAATCGTGCAACAGCTACCAGTTGAAGATAGAAAGCAATTGCGTGTTTACCTAGATGCAGGTCTGAACGATACTAATTTGCTAGCTTCTACCAAAGTCTTCAACGAAACCTTAAATAAATTAGGCATTGCTCACGTATTTTATGCATTTCCTGGAGGTCATGGTTTGTCTGGTGCAGACATAGGCTGGAACTACTTTCACAAACATCTCAAAGATTCGCTTTCGTATGTAGGTGAACAGTTTAAAAAAGTTAAGAGTTAGAAGTTAGGAATTAAGAGTTAAAATTGGAAAACTCAGCTTCTACCGATTTCCTTGTGCTAGGGCATTAAAATTAAGGTGTTATGGAGAAAATTCAAAACATGAAAACTTAATCCGTATAATTAACACAGCCTAGAAAACTGGTTTGTTTATTATTTTAATCCCTAAAGAGAGTGCTAGAGCCAAAACTCCAAACTCCAAACTCCTAACTCATAACTCCTAATTAATACTTTTAGACTAATGACCAATAATTTAAAAACTCAGATTGGGCTTTGGAGTGCGGCTTTCCTTACAGGTTTAGTCGGAGTAGTAAATTTGTTGTCAGCAGTGACACCTAACCTGTATGGGCGAAATCACTGGTTGAAGGAATTGTATGGGCAAAATCACTGGTTGAAGGAATTTTTACCATTTGAAATCCGGGCTAGTGGTCATATATTTGCAGCGTTGACTGGGTTTATTTTACTAGCACTTGCTACTAACTTATTACGCCGAAAAAGAATCGCTTGGTTACTGACGATTACTTTACTAGTGATTTCGATTTTCAGCCACTTGCTGAAGGGATTGGACTATGAAGAAAGTCTACTCTCTGGAGTTTTACTGCTGCAATTAATTTTGATGCGCCATTTTTTCACAGCGCAATCAGACCGTCCTTCGATCGCACGGGGAGTTCGAGCGCTGATCGGTGCTTTATTATTTACCCTGGCATACGGAACTATTGGATTTTACTTGTTAGACGGCAAGTTTTCCGAGAATTTTAATTGGCGGGAAGCGATAGTTCAGACTTTGGCGATGTTCTTCACCGCGGATAATTGGGGACTGCAACCAAAGAGCCGATTTGGAGATTTCTTTGCTAATTCTATCTATATTATTGCCGCAGGTACTATTACTTATGCAATAGTAATGCTGTTGCAACCTGTGTTTTGGCGGAATCTAGCAACTACACATGAGCGGCAAAAAGCTAAACAAATTGTCGAGCAATATGGATGTTCTTCTTTAGCAGCGTTCACACTCTTAAATGATAAAAGTTATTATTTCAGTCCTTCGGGTAATAGTGTAATTGCTTATGTTCCTAAAGGACGGGGCGCGATCGCTTTAGGAGATCCCATCGGGCCGATTGAAGACCGCAAAGAGACAATTGTTGCTTTTCAGCAGTTTTGCCAGCGCAACGACTGGTATCCTGGCTTTTACCAAACTTTGCCCGATGATGTTGAGCTTTACAAGTCGTTGGGGTTTAAAGTACTCAAGATTGGAGAAGAAGCGATCGTTGATCTAAAAAGTTTTACGTTACAAGGTAAAGCTGGTAAGAACTTTAGACCATCAATTAGTCGTTTAACTAAGCTAGGATACCAAATCGACTTTTACCAACCACCCATCGCCGATGCTTTGTTGCACAGACTCAAACCTGTCAGTGATGAATGGCTGAAAATGGTACAAGGTTCGGAAAAACAATTTTCTTTGGGTTGGTTTGAGGAAGCTTACCTGCGAGACTGTGAGATTGCTGTGGTGCATAATCCTGAAGGTGAGATCAGCGCCTTTGCCAACATTCTCAGCGAGTACCAACTCAACGAAGCCACTATTGACATGATGCGACACCGCCCGTCGATAGAAAATGGCACAATGGACTTTCTATTTATTTCCCTGCTTCAACATTTTAAAGACGGTGGGTACGACAGCTTTAATTTCGGTCTTTCTGCCCTTGCGGGAGTTGGAGACAACCCAGAATCGCGCCGCTTAGAGAAAATATTGCACTATCTTTATGGGCATTTGAATCGCTTTTACAATTTCAAGGGACTGCACGCCTACAGAGAGAAATTCCGCCCCCGTTGGGAACCACGTTATTTGGTTTACCCCAGTTTAGCCGGCTTACCTGATGTAGTTGTGACATTGATTCGCGCCGATTCAGGCGATCGCCTCTTCGATTATTTCAAACCCGGAGCCTAAATGTGGGAAAATCATAATGCGCTGACTCCAAAAATTCGCAATGATTTTGACCAATGCTTAGAGATGTTTGAAAAGTATTTTTCGTAACATCAAAGCCTTGGAAACCTAACGTACTGGGACCCCCTTCTCTACGTTCGCGTAGCGGCAGGAAGTCCGGGAATGAGGGTTTCAAAGCCTCTCTCCGCTTCAGGGAGAGGTTTCAAGTATACTTTACGACTTTTCATACATCCTCTTAGGAACAATATCAAGCACCTGCAAGAACATTATCAAAGAACATGGATCATGAGCAGTTAAGGCATGACTCGATGTTTGGGGTGGCGATAGGAAAAATTATTGGTTCATAGAACCAGAAAAAATTAATGTTTAGTTAATCTCTCAAATGCCTAGCAGAAAACTTAGTGCAAGGTTTCTCAACTAAGTTATAAGTTATAAATGAAACAAATATGGTAGCTATCAACATTGATAAAGAAGTATACAAAAACTGTAAGTTATTTGTAACTTGATTAAAAAATCTAGATTTGAGTAAATCTATTACTACTTCGTGAGATAAATAGCAACTATAAGAAATAATTCCTAAAAATACTAATGGTTTCATAGAGAGAATTGACCTGATTTGCTGAATTTTGCTACTTCCTATATCTTTATATAAAAGACATAATAATATAAGACTCCAAAATAAGCTTAATAATATATCTCCAAAGTAAAAATGAATTACTGGTGCAGAAATTAAAGCATAATTGGTTAAAAATAAACCAATAATTGAGATAAAAAATAAGGGGAATATTAAATTATAATTAACCCTAAAATTATATTTTTCGCTATGCAGGAATATTGCCAGTAACATTCCACAACAAAAAGTGCTCAAAAATCCTGGCAAATTCCGATTAATAATTAGCGCACTTTCGGAGTTAATATAGCTAAAATGAATAGCTTGAGTCAGAATTTTATTAAATACAGTGAATAATATTCGGAAAGCTTGCGATAAAGTTAAAATAAATATAGTATATTTAAATAGTATAGTTGTATTTAAATAGGTTTCATATTTTCTATTCATTAGAAATATGAAAATACCAAGAAAAATATAAAATTGAAACTCCAGACCTAATGACCACCAAGGTCCACTAAATCCATATATTGTTTTATTTTAAAATGTATGAAGCATAAAAAGATGAAACAAAAATTGCAGTTTTATGTCTTTTAAGTAATTTATATATTCGGGATTAATCTGCCATCCTAGTAGAGATATTGCTATAACCAAAACTAGAAAACATAAATAAGTAGGATATATTCTTGTAATCCGCCTATACATATATTTTTTAATAGAGGGTAAATTCTGATTGTTTTCTATTGAAACTATAAAGGGTTTGAATAATAAATACCCACTTAAAACAAAAAATAGATGAAGTCCGTAGTTAGAAAAAAATATTTGTTTAATGTCAAGCTTGAAAATTAAAAATGTCAGTTCAGATTTACGTTCATAGTTTTGGAACATATGAGTCATACATAAATACTAGAAAAAATGCTATACCTCTCATGCTATCAAGAATTTTGATATGTGATTTTTGAAGTATTTGCATAAATAAAAATTTGTATGTAATACACTACTGCTGTCCACTTGAAGGTTACTCTATTTGTGCAGAGTTTTGCAAGCTAGGCAGAAAATTTTCAGTGTATCCACTGAGAAAGACCTAAAATGGACATTTTGTAAATTTATATTAAGCTAATTTCTAAAACTCCTGATATACGGCAGCTTCAGCCTCAGCCTCAATCTAAGCGTGTCTTTTATTGATCCGAGCCGCTAGGTAAAGAAATTCGGTACTTATACTTAAGAGTCTTAAGAAACTAACGCTAACGACTTATCAAGTTGGTATATCACTAAGCATAAGTTAATTTTATTACCTGAAATAGCAATAGATTTACTAATAATCTTTAAGAAAATTACGCAGAAATCAACTTCAATGAGACAATCTGACCTAATCTTCTCAACCTAAAGTAAGACATGAGCGATCGCACAAAGGCTCTCCAGGCTCTCGCGGCTGAACGTTGGCGGGTATCCCTAATTCTCAGTGGAGCTATGATGTTTATTTACTTTGGCTTTATCCTATTAATCGCGTTCAATAAGCCCCTGCTGGGGTCATTAGTAGTTCCTGGCCTTAGCTTGGGAATTTTACTAGGGGCGCTGGTAATTGTCTCAGCATGGGTATTAATTTTTATCTACGTGCGTTGGGCAAATAACAGTTACGACGACCAAATCGCAAGGCTGACACGCAAGTAAATTAGCTATTAGCAATTTCTAGCCCAAAATCCAAATAATCAAACCCAAAATTAAGCATGAATAGTGTATGGTTCAATCTGCCACTAGCGGCGGATATTAGCAGTCTGGGTAAGTTTAACCCGTTAGCGATCGCTTTCTTTTTTCTGTTTGTTGCCAGTTCTTTAGGCATTACTTTTTGGGCGGCAAAACTCACCAAAAATACGGCACAGTTCTATACAGCTGGCGGTAAAATTAGCGGTTTCCAAAATGGGCTGGCCTTGGCGGGAGACTTCATGAGTGCAGCTAGCTTTTTAGGTATCACTGGGCTGGTAGCACTCAACGGCTTTGACGGCTTAATTTATTCTATCGGCTTCTTGGTGGGTTGGCCGATTGTCATGTTCCTGATTGCCGAACCACTACGCAACTTAGGTAAATACACCTTTGCTGATGTAGTGGCTTATCGCTTGCAACAAAAACCTGTACGTATCGCATCGGCGATTGGAACGCTGGTAGTGATTAGCTTTTACTTAATTGCCCAGATGGTAGGCGCTGGTGAATTAATCCAACTATTGTTTGGCTTTGATTATGAATTAGCTGTGGTCATCGTCGGTTGCGTGATGATGGCTTATGTGATTTTTGGCGGGATGATTGCCACCACTTGGGTACAAATTATCAAAGCAGTTTTGTTGCTCGGTGGAACGATCTTACTAGCTATCTTGGTACTGGCACGATTTGGCTTTAACCCGATCGCTCTTTTCGCTGCTGCATCTGAAAAGTATACAGGTGTATTAGCTCCGGGCAAACTGGTTTCTGATCCCTTGGATGCTATCTCTTTGGGGATGTCGTTGATGTTCGGCACGGCTGGACTACCCCACATCCTGATGCGTTTCTACACAGTACCCGACGCCAAAGCTGCGCGGCTCTCTGTTACTTACGCCACAGCCATTATTGGCGTTTTTTATCTCCTTACCTTCATCCTGGGCTTTGGAGCGATGGTGCTAGTAGGTCAAGATGCCATCAAGCAAATTGGTACTGGTGGTAATATGGCTGCACCGATGTTAGCAGAATTTCTCGGTGGTGATGCTTTCTTAGGCTTTATTTCGGCTGTTTCCTTTGCAACTATTTTGGCGGTAGTGGCGGGGTTAACGCTCTCAGGTGCGGCTGCATTGTCCCACGATTTATGGGTAAATGTGGTGCGCTCTGGCCATGCCGACGAGTCAGAACAGTTGAAAGTGGCTCGTGGTGCGACAATGCTTTTGGGGTTAGTGGCGATATTCCTCGGCATTTTGTTTAAAGGGCAAAACGTCGCTTATATGGTAGGATTAGCATTTGCGATCGCAGCTAGTGCAAACTTCCCAGCGTTGCTCTTATCAATGCTTTGGCGACGCTTCACCACCAACGGGGCGGTTGCGAGCATGTTAGTAGGTACTGTCTCCTCTTTAGTGCTGATTTATTTGTCACCTACTATTCAAGTAACGATTCTTAAGCACGCTTGGGCACCCTTTCCGCTGAAAAATCCTGGCATAATTAGTATCCCACTGGCATTTATTGTGGCGATCGTTGTTTCACTATTGAGTACTGAACAGCAGGCACAGGAAAAATTTGCGGAAGTTGAGGATCGCATTCACATTGGTTCTGGGATGTGATTTTGTCAACGCACAAGGGACTGACAAATAAACAAATACTCAAATACTTCTTGTGGGGTGGGCTGGAAAGCCATTGGTGTCAACTTAACCTAGAAGTTAGACTTGGCAAGCTTTGGAGGTTTCACCCTCACCTCCAGCCCCTCGACCAATTTTGGTAGAGGGAAGCAAATTCTCTAGTTCCCCTTCTCCCAAGTTGGGAGAAGGGGTTAGGGGATGAGGGCAAAACGTCTTCTCAAAGCAGTGAGAAAAAGTTTTAGCCTTAACCCAAGCGTATTGGTATAAATTCAAGCCCCAGTGAATGGAATTCGCGGCGACACAAACTCTCATCCGCCTGCGCGGACTAAGGAAAAATTGAGGTTTTTTAACCCACGGAGATGGGTAAAGCCTCGTGTAGACAAGCCAGTGCATTGGGCGGCTCCGCCGACTTGTTCGCGCAGCGTCTCCCCTTGGGAGAAGCACCTGGCGCGCGGTTTCTAACCGCCCTTTTCATCTTGGCTGTGCTTTTCCCTACTGTCCAAGTTCTTTAATGTTATTCATCACTTGTTGATATAACTCGTTGTTACCTTGACTTTGAAAAATGCTTGCTGCTTGTTGTAAGTCCTTAAGCGCTCCCTGTTTGTCTCCACTGGTGACGCGGGCATTTCCGCGGTTATTGTAGGCAGGGGCAAAGTTAGGATTGAGGCGAATGGCTTGATTGTAATCTGCGATCGCCCCATGTGGATCTCCATTGGCAGCACGAGCATTTCCCCGATTATTGTAGGCGATCGCATATTTGGGGTTGAGGATAATTGCTTGATCAAGATCATCTATTGCCCCTTTTTTGTCTCCATTAGTGATGCGGGCATTTCCCCGGTTATTGTAGGCTTCGGCATAGTTAGGATTAAGGCGAATCGCTTCACTGTAATCTTTGACTGCTTCTCTGTTGCTTCCCAGTGAGGCGCGAGCATTTCCTAAGTTATTGTAGGCTTCAGCGTCGTCAGGGTTGATGCGAAGTGCTTGATTATAATCTGCGATCGCTTTATCCTTGTCTCCCAAATCAAAGTAGGCTAATCCCCGACCGTTGTAGGCAGCGCCATATTGAGAATTTTGATTAATTGCCTTACTATAGGAAGCGATCGCGGCTTGCAAGTCGCCGTTTAAATGCTGATCTTTTCCCTGAATATAGAATTTCCCACCAATGGAAGTTGTCGCTGAACGACGGCTAGGTGGACTAACTCCTATTTCTGTTACCAATATATTCTCATTCTTACTGCAAGAAACACTACTAATTGCGGTCAATGTACTAAAAATAGCTATGGTAAATAAAGTATTTACCCTTGTTCCATTTTGCCCAAATAAACGCCGTCTCATAAGTTAATATAAACTGCCATAACGCCGGAACGAGATTATTACCAAAATCTAGATTTTAATTCTTTCACTCAATAATTCTTCTAACTTTTGATATAACTGTAAAGTGAATTGACAAATTTACCTGATATTCAATAGCTTTATTTAATGGTTATTTGTCAAAGCAATGATCAACTATAAAGTATCAAACTTGCTAGATAAATTCTGATATTTGTAGCCGGATGAACAATTTACTCCTCCTCAGTTTCACTCTCTTGAGTTTTGGAATTTAGCCGCCAATAAGTAGTTTTGTCAATATCTACAGACAGATGTTCTAGATTTTGCCCTAAATCTTTTTGGAGTTTCTGAGTTAGTGTAATCGGAAAATCTAAATTAATACCTTGAGTTTGTGCTAGCCTTGCCAACTCCATAAAAGTAGCTTTGATAGTAGTGCGTTCAGAACTAGTCAGCTTATAATCAGAAGTTTCCGATATATTCTGAGCTTGCATAGCTTTTTTCATGCGTTCTTCTAAATGCTCATATTCGGAATTCAACAACTTCGATTGCTTCTGAAGTTGTGAGTATCTGCTACTTAGTAATATTAAGTCTTCCGTTGCAGAGTCGGGGTTAGCTTGGGCTTGTAATCCTAACAAATTTAAGTGGATTTGAGCAAGATAAATACAATCTAAGTAAGCATACTCTATCTGTTCTTCAGTCAGGGGACGTTTTGCCCAATCGCTTTTTTGTTCTTGTTTGTCGATATTGTTAAAGCTACAAAGTGCTGTAGCTATGGTCTTGAGTTGGTAGTTGGGTAATGGTAAAAGATAGTAGGGAATTTTTTTTGCTATTTCCAAAGTGCAAGTAATATTTTTGGCTTTCTTATTACCGAGAAGCTTTAGATCATAACTGGCGTTGTGAAAAACTTTTTCAATTGCAGAATTTATCATAATTTCATCAATAAATTCAGCTATAATGTTAGGCTGATCTAGGACATCTAAAAGGTAGACGCGATCGCCACTCATATCTTGAGGATCATCTAATACCTGAATCAGCGATAGTCGCGGATTACGACTTTTATAGTCAGCCACTTCTGTATCTATCCACAGCGTTTTAGCGTTGGTATATTCAGCAACAATGGCTCGAATTTTGGCGGCAGAAGTAAGGTACGGCATTGGCTAATATTTCCTGATATTTAGGGCATTGTAAGCAAGCCATAGTTTTCTAAAGTAACATTTTGTTGGTAATTTTGCTGGCATAGTATTGCAAAAACACTGAAGTTTTGAGTTGCCGTAGCTACCCCCGCACTTCTCTACGAGACGCTGGGCGTAGCTTGCTTCTCCGGAGAAGTACGGCAAGCTCAGTGACCATCGTAGACATCGCCAAACAGACTCAAATCTGATAACATCAAGTCACCACTGTAAGATGGCATAGTCTTCAGCCTCTACCTTAAATTCATAGAAAGCTACATTGTGGTTAGCAGCCGTCAGAAAAATTGAATTGGCATTTCTCAAAACTGGCCGAAAAATCTTAGCTTCAAGAAATCGTCCAAGTTTCAATTTTCAGTAATCTGAGTGCAAGCTTTGAGTAGATTTACTGCTTCACATTTGATTGTTTTTTAACATCTGCTCCTCACCATGACACACACTTCAAGTACTCAATTCGGAGATAGATAATGAAAAACTTAATTCCCTTACTAGTTAGCAGCATTTTGGTAGTCGGTACTTTTGGCTGTCAAGAGGCTCCTAAAACTGGTTCGGAAACTCCTAACACTACTAATGAAGCTGCTCCAGCACCAGCAACACCAGCTTCTCAAATAAATCAAACTACTACCAACATCCCAGGAAAAGAAACTACTCCTTCAGTAGCTAGCACAGACACTAAAGTTAAAACCGATGCTGAAAAACCAGCAGCAACAAAAGCCAAGGGCGACTTAAAAACCGAAGTTAGCAAAAAGTTAAACAAAGGCTTACCAGGCAATAAGTTACAAGTTGAAAATAAAGAAGGTGAAATTATTCTCAAAGGCACAACAGCTTCTGTTGAAGAACTTCAGAAAGCTGCAACCTTGGCTAAAGAAGTCCAAGGTGTGAAGACAGTGAAGATGGAAGCAAAAGTTGAAGCTGTGAAAAAGCCATAAAAGCATAACTGAAACTGTCAGTTACAGTAGTTTTCATTTAATTCAACCACATTTGTTGTAGGGGCAATTCATGTAGACCAAGGCTAGCCGCAGGGTATTGCCCCTACCTAAAAATCATTATTTTTAGCTATTGTTTGCGTAAGTCATGATTACTTCTCTTTCAGCTTTCAGTTTCCCTAAGTAGGAAAGGTAGGACAAATTTTTCGCACATTTTAAATATGCATCAAATAAGCTGTTCATACTGTTTTCCAATGGGTATTAAATATATTTTTGTCTCAAGCAAGAATCCTGTTACCTAAAATATAAATTTTATATAAAGTCGAGAAAACACATGCCCTCTTAGAGATAATCAAGGCAAAATTTCTGAGACGATTTAAATAAAAAGAAGTGGTACTGTATATCTTTTCCGGCTCATTCAAGTAGAAACTAGCGTAAAAATCATTTTTAAAGTTTCGATGAATGACCGTAAAAATACGAATAATATAATAATTTTAATGATACAGTTTCTTTATTATCAACCTAACATAAACCAAGACAACGCCAACAAATTATTTTGATCATAGCCATAAGCTACAGCGTCTGGCTATCCAATCTAGATACCTATACACACTAAGGATGTCGTTTTTTGTGTGCCTAACTTTTTACAAAAATTCATTACCGATGATAAATTCCAAATATTAACAATGTTCTCAAGCTAATACTTCGCGTATAACAGCCATAAGGCTAAACTTCGGCATACTTAATAGTTGTTATTGATTTTAGCAATATATTATTAAATGCCTGCCGTACTAGATATAGAAGCGTGAATAGACATAAAAATGTCAAAAATTCATTGTGTGAAAGGTTATCGTTTATGGGATGCCGATTGAAAGTCTTTCTAAATAAAGAAGAAAAGCTGACTTTAGAAGAGTTAAGAAAAGCCAAAGATGTTCCTCAACGTACTAAAGATCGAGCTCAAGTTTTACTGCTTAATGCTCGCGGCTTAAAAAACGAGCATATTGCTAAAGGCTTAAACTGGGCAATTTCAACAGTACGTCAAACCCTTCATCGCTGGGAAAAGATGGGTTTAGCAGGTCTCTGGGATGCTCCTGGCCGAGGAGGAAAACCCCGGTATTCCGAATCAGATTTGGTTTATCTAGAAAATTGTTTAGCTCAAGAGCCACAGACTTATAACTCTAAACAACTGGCAAAAAAACTGGCATCTGAGCGTCAAGTAAGCTTGAGTGCAGATCGATTACGACGGGTACTTAAAAAAAGAGGAAGGAGGTTTGGAAGCCCACGCACTCAACCCCAAAAACAGAATAAACCTGTTGCAAAAATACTTGAACCGCCAGAGAATCAAGCCTCTGGTTAATAGCAAAACTCCGTTTAAACCGACTAAAAATACTGTCATTAGTTGGTTTAAACCGACTAGAGCTATAAGAAAAGTAAATTTATTTCCGGGCGGGTGTTCGACTTTTGCAAGAGGTCTAATAATTAGCTGATTGTAGAATAGCTGTTGATTCACAAGTCAGAATCAACAGCTATTCTACGGGAAAGCAATCTACGCGGACTCGCTCTCTACCAGTCGGACTCCAATTGTTTCTGAATTCTATTTAGATAAAACAAAATCCACCTAAACATTAAAGTGTTTGGTGGATTTGTTAGTTATTTTTAGTGGATCCGAGCAGAGTCGAACTGCTGTCCAAATTGGGTATTGACCCCCCGCTCATTCACAGGTTTAGCCTTTCTGACCCTCAAGGCGGGAATCGCTCATTATCCCGAACGTAGGATGCTCTGATTTAATCTTAGCCAGCAAGCCAACCAGAGAACGCTTACTAGAGCATCCGTTGGGGTTTGGTCTTCAGTCCTTAACGGAGTCAAACTAAAGACGCTCGAACCTATAAGAGGCGTTTAGGCAGCTACTAGAGCGTCCTTACGAGCAAAGTTAACGATGTTGTTCGCATTTACTTTTTTGTCGAGCCTTTGATTTGCGAGAGGAGACTCACTCTCGACCTGAATCACAGAGCAGCGTTCGCCAACCTGTCGAAACCGTGACGGACCCATGCGCTTCATTATTCAATTATAATACGCAATGTTTGAAATGTGTTACTAGACAAAAAATATTTGGTTGCTGTTTAACAAAGGTTTCTATTTTAAAATCTAAAGATTCGCCCTTGTGGTTCTAGATGTCGCGCAAAAGCTTGCAGAGCAACCCCAGCAGCAGTTTGCTT
Source organism: Nostoc sp. (assembly GCF_054880495.1). Taxonomy (NCBI): domain Bacteria; kingdom Bacillati; phylum Cyanobacteriota; class Cyanophyceae; order Nostocales; family Nostocaceae; genus Nostoc; species Nostoc sp. The sequence continues at coordinate 10,258 of NZ_JBTYKD010000239.1, read as the reverse complement.
TTCTAGCTGCATTGAATGAGCCGAAGGAAACAGCGAATTTACCAGAAATAAAATAGCCAATTGCTAATCTGAAAATAATTAGCAATTGGCTATTATCGCAACTAACAATTAGCTATTTTCTAAGTTAGTGCTTCAGCGCCGCCCACAACTTCAAGGAGTTCTTGGGTAATTGCAGCTTGTCGGGCTTTGTTATAAGACAGCGTGAGGGTATCAATCAGTTCACCAGCGTTCTCGCTAGCATTACTCATGGCTGTCATCCGGGCTGCTAGTTCACTAGCCGCCGATTCTTGCAACGCCCGCAATAACTGGTTACTCAGATACAGGGGCAACAAAGAATCGAGAATCTGCACTGGATCTTGCTCGAAAATCATATCAGGAGCCAGCAGGCGGACTTGCTTAGTCACTTTTTCCCGTTCTACTTCAAATTTACCGCTACGGGATGTCAACCGGAAGATTTCATCATCGGCTGCTTCTAGACCTTGCGGATCGAGGGGCAGTAAGGTTTGTACCACAGGACGAGAGCTAACCAGGGAAAGGAATCTGGTATAGATTAACTCGATGCGGTCTACTTTTTCCGAAAGGAATAAGGAAAGTAGTTGGTCAGCAATCTGATTGGCTTCAGCTGCGGTGGGAATTTGCTCTAAGCCAGTGTAGGTGGCATCTATGGGCTGACTGCGCCGTTGAAAGTACTGTGTAGCTTTGCGCCCGACGATTACAAATTGATAGTCTAAACCTTCTGCTTTGATTTCCTTGGCGCGGTTTTCTGCACGACGGATAACGTTATTATTGTAGCCGCCGCATAGACCGCGATCGCCTGAAATGACCAACAGCCCGACTGACTTAACTTGGCGTTTTTTCAGCAGTGGCAGGTTTGCTTCTTCAAATCGTAGACGGCTTTGTAAACCATATAATACTTGTGCCAAGCGATCGGCAAAGGGGCGAGTCGCTAACACTTGTTCTTGCGCCCGACGCACTCTAGCTGCCGCAACTAGGCGCATGGCTTCTGTAATTTTCTTGGTGTTTTTGACCGACTGAATGCGATCGCGTATTGCTTTTAGATTGGCCATATTCTTGTTTTTAGTGCTTAGTCATTTGTCCTCTCTTACAAAGTTCTGATGGTCGGAAACCGACCCTCAGACTTTGCGCTTTGTCCTTTGTCACTAGTCATTAGTTATTTACCAATGACTAATGACTAATGACTAATGACTAATTACGCTGAAGCTTTGAAGGTCTTCTTGTATTCCGTGAGTGCTTCCTTCAAAGCCGCTTCTTCTGCGTCACCTAGTGCTTTAGATGCTTGTACGCCTTGTGCATACTGGGTTTTCCCAGTCTTTAAGTATTCCCGCAGACCTTTAGTAAAGGTGGTTACTTGATTTACAGGGACATCATCTAAATACCCGTTAATACCAGCGTATAAAATTGCCACTTGTTCGTATACCGAGAGTGGTGAATTTTGTGGCTGCTTGAGGAGTTCGCGTAACCGTTCCCCACGTGCCAACTGGTCTTGAGTGGCTTTATCTAAGTCGGAAGCAAATTGGGCGAAGGCTTGCAGGTCGTCAAATTGCGCTAGTTCCAATTTAATCTTACCGGCAACTTTTTTCATTGCCTTGGTTTGAGCGGCAGAACCCACGCGGGATACGGAAATACCAGGGTTTACAGCCGGACGGATACCAGAGTTAAACAGGTCAGAAGACAGGAATATCTGACCATCGGTAATTGAAATTACGTTGGTGGGGATGTATGCTGAAACGTCACCAGCTTGGGTTTCGATAATTGGTAGGGCGGTCATACTGCCTTTACCTAATTCGTCACTCAGCTTTGCTGCTCTTTCTAACAAGCGGGAGTGGATGTAGAATACATCTCCAGGGTAGGCTTCGCGTCCGGGTGGACGACGCAGCAGTAGGGACATTTGCCGATAAGCTTGGGCTTGCTTAGAGAGGTCATCGTAAATTACTAGGGTAGCTTTACCCTTGTACATAAAGTACTCAGCAATACTTGCACCTGTGTAGGGAGCTAGATATTGTAGGGTTGCAGGTTCACTGGCACTAGCGGCGACGACGACGGTGTAATCAAGTGCGCCTTTTTCTTGCAATGTCTGCACCACGTTAGCTACGGTAGAAGCTTTTTGACCGATCGCAACGTAGACACAAACTACATCTTCTTCTTTTTGGTTGATGATCGTGTCAATAGCGATCGCAGTTTTACCGGTTTGGCGATCGCCAATAATCAATTCCCGTTGACCACGACCGATGGGAATCATTGAGTCAATCGCTGTGATACCCGTTTGCATGGGTTCGTGTACAGACCGACGGGCAATGATACCGGGTGCTGGAGATTCAATCAAACGGCTTTCTGAAGTCTTGATATCTCCCTTACCATCAATGGGACGACCCAAAGCGTCTACAACTCGTCCAATTAAAGCTTCTCCTACGGGTACTTGGGCAATTCTCCCAGTAGCGGTTACAGTACTACCTTCTTGAATTTCCAGCCCTTCACCCATAAGCACCGCGCCCACATTGTCTTCTTCTAAGTTCTGGGCGATGCCAATTGTGCCATCTTCAAATTCTAAGAGTTCCCCAGACATCGCCTTTTCCAGACCATAAATCCGGGCAATACCGTCACCTACTTGTAGGACAGTACCAACGTTAGCAACTTTGACCTCTTGATCGTATTGCTCGATTTGTTGTTGGATAATGCTGCTAATTTCGTCAGGTCTAATTGATATGCTCATGTGTCTATCTTTTTTGGTTTCGAGACTGAAAAATTAATTCAGTTAGGAGTGATGAGTTAAAAATGCAAAAATTACAAGTTATAAAGTCAAAATAAATTACTATTTACTTAACTCCTAACTCCTGTACAGACGCGATTAATCGCGTCTCTGCTCCTAACTTCTAACTCCTGTACAGACGTGATTAATCGCGTCTCTGCTCCTAACTTTCTAACCACTGGTTAAGCGCAATGAAAGGCGGCGCAACTGACCCCGAATACTGGCGTCAATTACCTGCGAGCCTACTTTAATGATCACACCACCAATTAACTCGTTGTCTACCTTGGTTTCTAGTTCTACCTGACGAGCATTCGTGATGGCAATGACCTTTTGAATGATTGCCTGCTGTTGAGCTTCTGTGAGGGGAACGGCTGAAATTACTTCCGCTAATACGGTTTGATTCAGCTGCCGCAACAGCGCCAGATATTGTTGAAAAATTGATTCCAAGAAGGCAATGCGCCGTTTATCTACCAGTATTAGCAAAAAATTGCGTAAGTACGGGTTAGCACCTTCACCGAGTATTTGTTTGATCAGAGCTTTTTTGTTCTCAGACTGAATAAATGGGTTGCTGAAGAAGTTTTGTAGCTGTTTATCTGCTCTCAGCAGTCCCAGGAAAGTACGCGCATCTTCGCCGAACTCTTCTGTCAAATTTTTCGATTGCGCTATTGACAAAAGTGCCTGTGCGTAAGGTTGGGCTACTTCGGCTGCTGCTACTTGGCTTGTCATACATTGCCTCCGAGTTGTGCGATGCTGCGGTCAATTAAACTTTGTTGAGCATCGTCGGCAATCCCGCCTTTGAGTTGCGATTCGACTTTTTGCAATGCTAGTGTAGCAACTCGTTGCCGCAGTTGAGCGATCGCTCGCTCTGTTTCGGTGTTTAAATCTGCTGCTGCCGTTTGTTTCAAGCGTTCTACGTCTTGCACTGCCTTCGCTAACAAGGCTTCTTTCGCCTTTTGGGCGTTTTCTTCGGCAGATTTGCGAATGCGTTGTGCCTCTGCCTGAGATTGCTTCAACTGCTCTTGCGCTTTGGATAAGGCAATCTTTGCCTCTTTTGAGCGCCCTTCTGCTTCCTGAATTGCGGTGGCAATATTGGATTGTCGCTCATTCAGGATCTTGCTTAAAACTTTCCGTCCGAAGTAGAATAATATGCCAACCAGAATCGCTAGATTTATCAGGTTGGTTTCAAAAATGTCTAAGTTTAGACCGAAACCACCTTCTGCTGCGCCTTCTGCCAATTCAGACTGAACAGCGTTTGCTTCTGCGGCAATTAATAAGAATGTGCCCATGATACCCATTTACAAGTGCGCTGCTCGCTTGCTAATACGTTAGTATTTTCCCAAAGGGAAATAAAGTATCTTTTCCCGAAGGGAAATAAAGTATCTTTTCCCGTAGTAAATAAAGTATCTTTATCTAGTAGGGAAAAAGTGCCTTTTTTGACACTTAATTAAGCGCTCTGGACTAGTGCCCAGTTGCGCGTATGTTTTGATAGAACCAGTCTTGTTAGCTTATCTAACTAGAGTTGGCCCCAATAGTTTTTCTAGAATCTGCCTGCTTAGAGCATCAACTCGTTGCTCTAAGGTATGTAAAGCTTCCTGCTTTTGTTGTTCTATTTCAACAGCAGCTTGTTCTCGTTGAGACTGAGCTTCTTTTTGGGCTTCAGCGATTTTCTCAGCAGTAATTTTCTTAGCTTCTTGTTGAGCTGCTTCTACAGTAGCTTGCGATTGTCTGCGAGCGTCTGCGAGTTGCTGCTCATATTCGGCGGCTAAACGCTCGGCTTTTGCCAAGCTTTCCTTTGCCTCAAGGGTATTCGTTCGGATATAATTATCGCGATCGTCGAGTACCTTGGTCAGTGGCTTATAGAAAATTACATTCAACAAAGCTGCCAATAGCAGGAACTGCAATGCCATGAAGGGCAAGGTAGCATTGAAATCAAACATTTCTCTCCTCTTTGGCTGGAGTAGCAGTTTTCATGGCTAGCAACATCATCCAATCTTTCATATTTTAGAAACCCAGAGCCAACAAGGGTCAAGCTATTTGGGATTTTAGATTGACGACTTCAATTTGATACTGTCCGCAAGCCTGCGTAGTTCAGAGATTTTAGATTTACGACTTTAGATTTGAGAGCAGGCATAGCTCAGATGCAAGTACCGAAAACTCTTGATAATCCAAAATCCAAAATCTAAAATTGGTAGTCAACTTACATCAGAACGACTTAATGCCCAAAATATTTAGATGGTAGAGGCGTGATAGTTCACGTCTCCACACTCACAAAAACTTTTAGGTCTTATCCTGCAAAGGGATTAGCAAACAGTAATACCAGGGCAATAACTAGACCATAAATAGTCAGGGATTCCATGAAAGCCAAGGTTAATAGCAAAGTACCGCGAATTTTTCCTTCTGCTTCTGGTTGACGAGCAATACCTTCTACTGCTTGTCCAGCAGCATTTCCTTGACCAATTCCAGGGCCAATTGCCGCTAAACCAATCGCTAAAGCAGCAGCGAGAACTGAAGCAGCTTGCACTAATGGGTCCATGTTGATTTTCCTTGGTTTGATTACAAAATTAACAAATGTACTTAACGACTAGAAACGTGTTTTTCACGCTGCACCGGGTTCTTTGATCGCGCTTTGCGATGTTTTGAGCGAACATGCTCTTGGAACTGTGCTATCAACTGAGAAGTTTAATGCTCCTCATGCTCTTCTTCACCATGTCCCTCGATCGCCTCATGAATGTATGCTCCAGCTAGGGTAGCAAAAACCAGGGCTTGAATGGCACTGGTAAACAAACCCAAAGCCATTACAGGTAGAGGTACAAATAGAGGAACTAGCAGAACCAGCACCGCTACTACCAATTCATCCGCTAATATATTGCCAAATAGCCGGAAGCTTAGGGAGAGGGGCTTAGTGAAATCTTCGAGAATTGCGATCGGCAATAGAATGGGTGTCGGCTCTATATATTTCTTAAAGTATCCCAAACCACGCTTGCTAAAACCTGCGTAAAAATACGCTAAAGAGGTCAGCAGTGCCAATGCAACAGTCGTATTGATGTCATTAGTGGGAGCTGCCAATTCACCCGAAGGCAGCTTGATGAGCTTCCAGGGAATTAACGCCCCTGACCAGTTCGATACGAAAATAAACAGAAACAATGTGCCAATAAATGGCACCCAAGGGCGGTAATCTTTCTCACCTAGTTGGTCTTTCGCCAAACCACGAATAAATTCTAGGGCATATTCCATCAAATTTTGGATGCCACTGGGAATTCTTTGTGCATTACGAGTAGCTGCTATTGAAGCCACTACTAAAATGCTAATCACAAACCATGAGGTGAGAAAAACTTGCCCATGAATTTTAAGATTGCCCAACTGCCAGTAGAAATGTTGACCTACTTCTAATGCGGCAAGGGGAAAAGAATTAAAGGCGTTTAAGACACTAAGCATTTGCATTCTTCAAGCATTTTCCCCAACGATCGAGGATGGGATTACTATGTTTGTGAGCCTGACTTTTTAAGAATCAGGAATGAACGCAATTTGCACCATATAGACGATTAGCGTGGCTTTGTAAGTCAGAAATCCCAAAAAAATGGGGAGAATCTGTAGCTCACGCCATTGAGTTGCCACGATCATCACTCCCATAAACAGAGCAAAACGAGTTTTGCTCAGACTGGTTTTCTCAGTACCGAGCTGCTCAACGTCTTTAGCCAGCATTTTTAAGTAAACCACACCTGTACACGCCCCAATTAAATAATTAAGGGCAATGTTCAAGGAATAAAAAATCCACACAGAGATAAAAATAACCCCCGTCAAGACAAGCGTGATTACCAACAATCGCTGGAAGAGTTGATGGAACTCTTGCATGGACTTACCTGATTCTGTGTCTTCAGAACCAGTTTTAGCATCTTGTTGCGTTGTCGGAGTGGGCGCAATTGATTCGTCAGACAAGCTCACGAGACTTGAAACCAGTACAGCTAAATTATGATGACTGCACATTCAGTCAGCTGAATCATATCACGATCCGGTAACAATACTTTAGGGAAAAACAATTAACTTTTGCCAAGGTTAGAGAGTCAGTAAAGTCGCGTCACCAGAAGCGAGAGAGCGGCTGATGATGTGAGGGACCCAGGGGGTGAATAATCAATAATCGCTGCCTGAAAATTCAAAATTTCTTCCAATTCCAGCTTTTTTGAGGAAATAATTGTCCTTCAATGTCCTGAGATAGTATCTTGGTGTTTGATCAAGTTGGTGTAACTAAAATCAACTGGTGCTTGAGGAGTATATGGACATACCGCAAATCCGAAATCGGAGAGTAGCGGCTTGTCATTAAACATTGCACCACTGCTGAATTTCAGAAAACTCCAGCTTTTCGGATGGACAATACCCCGTTTCTGGGACACTTTTCTAATTTACATTAATTTACCAAAAGTGGTGATCGGCGATCGCTCCTGACCACGAGTATAAATTTATTTTGTTAATTCAGTATCCGAGTGCAGTGTAATTAAGCAGGTGTCAATAAAATCAGTTGTTGCTGAAGAAGCGTTTTTACCCCATCCAATCCCAGTTCTACACCTGCCAAAATCTCTGCAACTGTGGAATTATTATCACACTTTTGCATAAATTCAAACTCTGCTACTGATAAATTAACAATATGGTAATCGTAATTAAACAAACATTGACTAGGAAATCCTTGAATACAAGGATTAAGTTCAGGAGTCGCCGTCAATAGAGCCTTATCGTCTGTCCAGTCAGCTTTGATTAAGGGAGGACGACCAAGGAAAAACTCGTAATGAGTTACTTCTGGATCTAGTAATTCTATCAGACGGTAAAGTTGGCGCTCGCTTAAATCTTTTGCGCGTTCTACTAACTCTGGTGCTTTACCCAAAAGTCTCTCCAAATCCCAGAAACTCGGATTCGAGAAACCAATAAACTCCAATCCTGAAGCATCAATTAATTCAAACAGCGTCTCAATGTTGTAGTCAATTTCCTGGGGATGAACGTACATATCAGCAAAGTTTTCATCCTTGTGGTTTTCTAGTGACCAACGTTGTTTATCGTATTTGACAATTCGGTTATTTTCTGGTAAAGAAGCGAATATTTGTCGCCCGACTTGGACACCATCGCGGTAGTCGCCTTTTTTGTCACCTTGAATCAGTGCGATCGCTTTTTGCATGAGTTGAATTTCCCAGCGCCCCAATTCTCCATACACAAAAATGTGCATCAAGCCGCCTGGGGCTAACTTCTTCGCCAAAGCTTGAATACCGCGAATTGGATCAGGGGTATGATGTAAAACGCCAACGCAGTTAATTAAATCAAACTCACCCGGTAACTGTTCCACGTCAAACAAGCTGAGGTGATGAAATTCAACGCGGTTAGCCCCTGAACGCTGACAACGTTCTTTGGCTATAGTCAAAGCGCCAGTACTGAGGTCAATTCCCACAACAGAAGCTTGAGGATTGAGGTGAACCAAGTACTCTGTACCCACACCAGTACCGCAACCTGCATCTAAAATCCGAATATCTTGCTTTCGGGGTTTTTGACCTGTGCAAAAATTATGAGCGGCTAGCCAATTCCAGCGCCAGTTGTAGCCTGGAGGTGGTTCATCCAACAGGGCCTCCGGCGGAAAGGGGTAGGTATTGTAGAGTTTGGCAACAGCAGCACTAACAGTTTGGGAATCGGACATGATGAGGAATAACGCAGCATTACTGAGTTTACCGGATTAGGGCAAAGATTACTATTGCTTATAGCGCTTATCAGTTGAGTCAAATACAGACCTAACCCCAGCCCCTTCCCTACAAGGGAAGGGGGGTAAGATTCAAAGCCTCTCTCCTTTTAGGAGAGAGGTCAGACTGTATTGCATACAAACGATAAGCGCTATATTTCCTGCTACTTATCCAACAGCAAAGTCAGTAAATTCGCGTTTATAAAGAGCATGAAATCCTAATAAAATATCTTCTTTAGGTACTCCAGCAGCAACTAATTCATTAGCGATACCGATTTCTGTACCATCTCTTTATATCCAAATTTTGTTATCTTTGATATCAACATGAATGATGACTCCATAAATTCTCCGTTGTTCTTTCCAGCCAATATTTAAGACTTGATAATGATGGCGTTCTGCGTCAAACAACAATTGAACCTCTGTGCCATTCTCCATAAAAAGCTGCTGTGGTTCTAGGCACTCAGCTAGTGGTTGAGAAAATCAAAGAAATGATAAGTAAGGAGGAATATATGAATGAATTTCTAAATATTTCGTCAATAGATGTAAAACAAGGCATACGTGAAGCAGTGGAACAAATAGCCGCAGAACCAGGAACTAAAGTTTTTTATCTTGATGGTAAAAAAATTAATAGCAAAGAAACATTTTTAAATAAAGCTGCTGAAGCAATGCAATTTCCTAGATACTTTGGTGCTAACTGGGATGCTTTTGATGAATGTATCACCGATTTAACATGGTGTCCGGCTGAAAGATACGTCATATTGTATGACCATGCTGATATCTTTGCTCAAGCTGAACCAACACAGTACCAAATAGCATTGGATATTTTCAATTCAGCTAAAGAATACTGGGAAGCTAATAATATTACTCTGAACTTTTTAACTATAAACAAATAGGTCAATTTAGCCTTGAGACAAATTAAGATATAGTCCAATCTTCTAAACGCAAATTAGGAACTTTCTCAAAATATTTCCGGTTGCGGGTTACTAAAATCCCATTAACTGACAGCGTAATTGCTGCAATGCGTAAATCTTGTGTACCAATGCGGATTATTTGACGAATCAAGTCTTCGTAACAATTGATAGCATACTCATCAAATCCTAGCGATCGCTCCCATGATTTACAACCAATCAGAATTTGATTTACGCTGTGAATGGGGCTTACAAGGAGTTGCTCAACTCGCTCCTATCAGTGATGTAGTTGTGATAGTTGATCTTCTCTCTTTTTCTACCTGTGTGGAAATTGCCACCAACAATGGCGCGATAATTTTTCCCTATGCAATCAGAGATGAATCTGTTATAGATTATGCCAAGTCAGTGCGAGCAGAGTTAGCAAGTCACAGACAACGTTGGACTACAACAGGATATTCTCTCTCGCCAAAATCGGTTGTTCAGATTCCGGCTGGAACGAGACTAGTTTTACCCTCACCTAATGGTTCTTTTCTGACTTTACATACAGGGAATACACCAACTTTGGCCGGTTGTTTGCGAAATTGCCAAGCTGTGGCGCAGTTTGCTCAAAAGTATGGCGATAAAATCGCTGTGATTCCTGCCGGTGAGAGGTGGAAAGATGATGGTAGCCTACGACCTGCATTTGAAGATTTAATTGGTGCTGGGGCAATTCTCAGTTATTTAAATGGTAATTTGTCACCAGAAGCTGAAGTGGCTGTGGCAACATTTCAGGCTTTCCGGCAGGATTTACTGGGGTACTTGAAAAAATGCAGTTCGGGTAAAGAGTTGATTGAAAAAGGTTTTGAGTCAGATGTTGAACTGTCCGCCGCCTAC
>NZ_JBTYKD010000238.1:0-19620 GCF_054880495.1 Nostoc sp. | reverse complement strand
GGTTACTGGGCTCTCGTGTCGCCCACCCCACAAGTAGTAGTAATTTATTTCTTGGAAGTCCCTTACCCTGAACCCTTCGACAAGTGTTACCCTGAGCCTGTCGAAGGGCTCACTGTAACACCTGCCGTTCGCGCAGCGTCTCGTAGAGAAGGGTTATGAGTTATTAGAAAGAAGATACAAAAAATTACTTACTTTTCACTCCTAACTCTATAAAAATGACACGAGTTTCCCTCACAGACCTAATAGCTGGCGCACGTGCTAGCTTTTTGGTGAGCTTTCCCACCGATACTGTTCCTGCACTTGCAGCCATACCAGAAAAAGCAGCATTAATTTTTGCAGCGAAGCAACGCAGTCAAGAGAAACCTTTGATTTTGATGGCGGCTAGTGCTGAAGATTTGTGGGCGTATGTCAAAGGTAGTGAAAACGAGTATAAAATTTGGCAAGAAGTAGCAGATAAATATTGGCCGGGAGGGCTGACGTTAGTTTTGCCAGCAAGTGAACGCCTACCAAAAGTTATGAACCCCATCGACTCGACAACAATTGGCATCCGAGTCCCAAACAGTGCGATCGCTCAAACTATTTTGGCGCAAACAGGCCCCCTTGCCACCACTAGCGCCAATTTTTCTGGTCAGCCGCCTTTGCAAACGATCGCAGAAATTGAGCTTCAGTTTCCCCAGGTTCTAACTCTAGCAACTACAGAATATCAGAATGAAATGCCGGGGATAGGTATACCTTCCACCGTTGCTAAATGGACAGGGATAAATTGGCAAATTTTGCGGCAAGGTGCGATCAAGTTAGATATTTCGAGTGATAACCAAATATAGGTAGCTATAATGTTGTTTTCCTGATTAGAACAACAGAGAAATCCGAAACTTTAGTTGGCGCTGTTGTGGTTAATTAACAAGTTAATAATTGCCAGATTATGAATTGGAGCAACTGGATATATCTAGGAGTTGGAATAGCACTAGGTATGGTTTTACATAGGTTATTTGGGCGATGGCTACGCCCACAGGCATCGCCAAATGTTTCATCTAGCTTATCCCCAGTAGATCAAGAGGATATGCCACTAATATCGCAACAGCTACAGCAAACGCAGCTGGCATACCAAATGGCAAGGGAAATGAGCCAGTTTAAAGCAGGCTTTTTGGCGCGGACTACTCATGAATTGCGATCGCCTCTCAATGGTCTGATTGGCTTGCATCAATTAATTTTGTCAGATTTATGTGAAGATCCAGCTGAAGAACGAGAATTTATTGCCCAAGCTCAGGAGCGAACCCTGAAGTTGCTGAAGCTGATGGATGAAATTCTCAATGTTGCTAGAATTGAACACGGTATGAATAAATTAGATATTCAGCCTAGACCGTTAGCCCAAATTTTGGAGGAGGTTCATAAATTAACTTATATGCTGGCGGCTAATCGCAATTTTCCCTTGCAATTGTTACCCGCAGACCCTGAAATTTATGTTTTGGCAGATTACCTCTGCCTCCGCCAAATATTGATCAGTTTAATAGACAGTGCGATTAGTAAAATGGAGGAAGGCAGCATTTGTATTTCTAGCAGCATCCTACCTACAAATAATTTTGTCAACATTTGGCTGGATGTACCAACCCATGCCATACTTTGGAGCGAGTCGATTGATTTGATTAAATCTGAAGATCATCTGACCCAGATCGACCAAAAAAACGCTGCTCTTTCCCCAGGAATGAGGCTATTAATCAATCAGACTTTAGTAGAAGTTATGGGAGGAAAGTTGGAAATTCTACCCTCGACTATTGCCAAGGAACCACTTCAGCAGGTTAGCAGACTCCAAATCTCTATGCCCCTAGTGATTCCTGAAGGTGATCTTCTGTAGCCGGAACGAAAGCAAGTTTAGCTTGGTTGTGTAACACCATCGTAGTGGTAGTGTTGGGCTGGAAACCAATCTTTTCGTAGAAACCCTGTTGGTGAGTAGTCATCAGGTAAACACGCTCAACACACATCATGCGGGGATGAGTCAAAACGGTTTCTACTAAATGGCTTCCCAGCCCACTATTTTGATACTCTGGATGAATCACAACATCCCAAATCATGGCGCGATATATACCATCAGATGTTGCCCTAGCAAAGCCAATCAGTCGATCGCGATCGCACACAAAAATTACAGGCTCACTATTGGCAATAGCTATACCTAAATCTTCAATATTGCGTCCCTTTGCCCAGAAAGCTGAAACGTTTAATAGTTCTTGGAGTTGGTAAAGGTCAATTTCAGATTTGCGTTCGCTAAATTCAATCTGAGACTGGTTCATATTTTGCTAGAAATTGCTTCACGTGTATATATATGTAACGAGAAAGAAAAATTAATTACAAACCCACTTCCACAGAGGATGAGTTGCTCCCTGTTGACGTATGCGATAAACTTGTTTTTCTAAACGTTGTTTTTCCTGCTGTGGTAGTCCGAGTAAGATATTCCGACTTTGCCAAACTAAAACAGCAGCCGTCATCCCAATACAAAAGGCTAAACCGAAGGTAGACAGTGGATGGTAGAAAAGTCCATATCGCACCGCTATCCAGGTAAAATATTGTTGCAACAAGGAAATTTCTCCACGTAGACCCCACAAGCTAAGAGGCGCAATGGTCAGCCATAAACAGCCCACAAACAGCCACCTGCCATATACTGTTAGTTTGTGTAGCCTTTCTACTTGTTGAGCAAACGATGGGTCAGATTTATCAAAGTCTGGGACAGGAGTTAATGGTTCTTGCGGTTGATCCATAGGAGAATAAAATTGCAAGGTGTGGGTGAGCAATTGAAAATGCTTTAACCCAATTCTCAAATGCACAGAAGTTTAACTATCTTGGGAACTGGTAGATGTATCAATCGGTTCAGCGCTATTTACCACACTTGTTTGACCCCTGCGCTCTCGCCACCAAGCTAAAAGAGGACTAGCGAGGAAAATACTTGAATAAGCGCCCATCGTGAAGCCAATAATCAAAGCTAGAGAAAAGTTTCTCAGGGTTTCGCCGCCAAATAGGAATAGGGAAAATAACGTTAGCAAAACCGTGAAGGTGGTATTAATTGATCGCGTTAAAGTTTGATTAATTGCATCATCAACAACTTTCTCAATGTGATCGTTAGGATGTAGATGCAGTATTTCTCGAATGCGATCGTATATAATCACGGTATCTGTAACCGAGAAACCAGTAATAGTCAAAATAGCAACGACAAAAAGGCTATCAACTTCAATACCTGCGACTAATCCCAAGATGGAGAAAACACCCAGCGTAATCAGAACATCATGGAACAAGGCAATAATAGCGATTACAGCATAGTCTAGCTGGAACCGCACACTCAAATAAACAACGATCGCAGCGAAGGAGACAACCAGAGCTAATAAGCCTTGGGAAAGTAGTTGACGACCAAGTGTCGGGCCAACGGTATCAATTTGAGTGCCTTTCGGGTCAAAGGCTCCAATTTTTTCAGTCAAAGCTGTTTGTAACTGGGTGCGTTGCTCGACATCTAATGTTTTTGTGCGAACCGATATTCCCTGTTGCTTTTGACCAATAACTTGGATGCTACTATTATTTAGCTTCTGAGCGTCAATTACTTCCCTGACGTCAGAGATGTCAATCGGTTGAGTGCAATTGTTTGGTTGTGTACAATCGCGTTCAAATTGTAGTCGCGTACCACCAACAAAATCTAAACTGGGACGTAGCGGTGCGCCTAGTTGTTGCCAAGAAATCACCATCGCCACGATGCTAATGATCGTGGCGATGACAGAAATTGTCCACCATAATTTTCGCTGTTTGATAACACTAAATTTCATGACTGCACCTCCGCACCAGATTTAATTGACGTTGAGAGATTCGGACAAAACAACTCTGGCTTACGCAAGTTGGGAAATTGCAATGATAGGAACAACAGTGTGCGACTACAAGTAATGGCAGTAAATAAATTTACCCCCAACCCTAGCGCCAATGTCAAAGCAAAGCCTTTAACTAAACCTGCTCCTAAGAAAAACAGTGCTGCACAAGAAATTAATGATGTGACATGACTATCTAAAATGCTAGACCAAGCTCGGTAGAATCCTGCCTCTATAGAACGATATAAAGTTTTACCAGCCCGTAGTTCTTCACGAGTGCGCTCAAAAATCAAGACGTTAGCATCAACTGCCATGCCGATACTGAGGATAAACCCAGCAATACCGGGGAGAGTTAATGTCACGCCTAGCAAAGCGAAGGTCGCATAGGTCAATAGCGCATAGATAATCAAAGCAACGTCAGCAATTAATCCTGGTAATCGGTAGTAAACTAACATGAAAATCAATACTAACAGCAATCCGCCAATACCAGCGTAAAGACTGCGTTGAATACTATCTTTACCTAATGTCGCCCCAACAGTACGGTTTTCGACGATTTGCACTGGTACGGGTAAAGCACCCCCCCGAAGCTGTACACCTAAGTTGTTAGCTTCTTGGGCGGTAAACCTACCTGTAATCACAGCAGCACCACCACTAATACCACTAGCAGCAAATTCTGGCCCGACACTGGGAGCGCTGATCAGTTCATTATCTAGAAAAATGCCAATGCTGCGTCCTGTACCGGCGAGTTTTTTCGTCAGTTCGGCAAACAGTTCACCACCCTTTTGGTCGAAGCGAATGGCAACATTCCAATTGTTGTTTTGAGTGGGTTCACCGGCTGCATCTTTGAGGAATTTCCCTGCGAGTGGGGGGTTTGTGCTTTCAAACAATTCAGCGATCGCTTGATTATTTTTCTGCAAATCCTGCTGATTTTTGACAATTGCTGCTGGCTCGTTACTCTTTCTCAAATCTTGTTGCTTGGCTTTCAATTCAGCTCGTGATGTTTGGAAAGCAAACAGTTGGGTTTCCGTACCAGGCTTTTGCGTGCGAAATTCTAACTGCGCTGTACCCCCTAGAACCCGTTCCGCTTGTTGTGGATCGCTGACTCCGGGTAACTGCACGAGGATTTGATCTTTCCCTACAGTTTGCACGACTGGTTCAGAAACGCCAAGACCGTTAATCCGACCTTCAACGACTTTTTTCACAGCTTCCAATTCGCGATCGGTGATTTGCTTAATCTCCGGTGTTGTTTTCACTTGAATTGTGAGCTGTGAACCTCCGCGCAAGTCCAGTCCTAGCGGAATCGAAATTGTATTAATCACCACAATGGCGGCGATTATCAGGACTCCAATCAAAATTAATAGCGATCGCTGTCTTTGCATACTATAACTCGCAACTGACAAAGGCTATAATAGCTTTCTTTTGTACAGTTATGAGTGGGGAGTGTGGAGTTGTAAATATCATTAAATTATTAACTCCTCACTCCTAAACCTCATCTAACGTTTATAAGCGTAGTTTTCGCCCTCACCCTAAATCCCTCTCCCAAATATGGGAGAGGGACTTTGAAATTCTGGCTCCCCTTCTCCCAGATTTGGGAGAAGGGGTTGGGGGATGAGGGCAAATCCTTTTGATCATCGAAGAACTACAGGTTTCAAGATAGACATGGTTTTACTTTTAAACCCGCAACGCTACCATTTTTTCCACAGCTTCTACTATTTGCTCTGGTTGGACAATTGTTAATCGTTCCAGATTGCCGTTGTAAGGCGTGGGGATATCTTGGGAAGAAAGTCGTAGTACTGGCGCATCTAATTCATCAAATAAGCGATCGTTTATTGAGGCGATGACTTCTGCTCCGATGCCCGCAGTTCGCATCGATTCTTCCACTACAATCACTTTATGGGTTTTCCGTATTGATGCGCCAATGGTATCAAAATCTAATGGCTTGAGCGAGATTAAATCAATAACTTCTGGATCATAACCTTGTTTTTCCAAAGTTTTCACCGCTTGCAACACATGATGCCGCATCCGGGAATAAGTGATAATTGTGACATCTTTTCCTTGACGCACCACTTCTGCTTTATCTAGAGGTAGTAAATATTCTTCTTCTGGTAAATCTTCTTTCAAGTTGTAAAGCAGAACGTGTTCAAAGAACAACACCGGGTTATCATCGCGGATAGCGGATTTTAGTAGTCCTTTGGCGTTTCTTGGTGTAGAGCAGGCAACAATCTTCAATCCTGGCACAGCTTGGAAGTAAGTTTCTAGTCGCTGAGAATGTTCTGCCCCTAGTTGTCGTCCGACACCTCCAGGTCCGCGAATTACCATCGGAATTTTAAAGTTACCGCCAGAAGTGTAGCGCAGCATCCCAGCGTTGTTGGCTATTTGGTTGAAAGCGAGCAATAAAAAGCCCATATTCATGCCTTCGATTATGGGACGCAACCCTGTCATTGCAGCTCCCACTGCCATGCCAGTAAAGCTATTTTCGGCAATCGGCGTGTCTAGAACGCGGAGTTCGCCATATTTTTGGTACAGGTCTTTGGTAACTTTATAGGAACCGCCGTAGTGTCCGACATCTTCACCAAGAACGAATACGCTGGAGTCACGCGCCATTTCTTCATCAATGGCTTCGCGTAAGGCGTTGAAAAATAGTGTTTCTGCCATTTAGACCTTTTAGTACGATTATGGTTTTAGAATTTTATCGTGCTGCTGTCGCAAATACGGTGAGCGATCGCACTAGTTAGAGATTGTTTGCATAAACCGCCCCTAGCACAGAGCGAGTAATTCCCATAACTATATCAAATAGATTTTATCGGTTTTAGGAGGGATCGCCTCTCACTCTGGCAAAGGAGTCCAACCCTATATTTATGTACTATCACGGAGACAATCAGCTATTTCAACTGCAAATAAGCAATTATACTGAATTTAGCACTGCTAAAATTAGCAGTTGAACCACCCACCAATTAAGATTTTACGACTTACGCACTGTACAAATTGGTTATTATGTGTGTAACGATATTTGGTCGTTTCAAAACGAACGGCGATCGTGCATATGCTGATAAGTCAGCCCATGCTCAAGAGAAAGCAAATTACGCATTGACAAAAAATATCACCTATGAATTTTCAACAATACTGTCATTGATCAGGTTCTCACAAATGTACTCACGTGCAACTTTTATGAACAAGTTCCTTTGTAATTCATACCAATTACTAATAATTTTTCCTTGTCGCATTAACTCTAATTTGACAAAAGCTCGAAGTGAGCAAAAAATATGAGTTTTAATTGCACAACTATCTCTCACCATAAATCGACTAATTCCACAAAGTTGTTTGATAGCTCGATGAAAGGTTTCGATTTTGCAGTGAGTATCATGAATGATTAAAAATTCATATTTTGAAGTCTGCTTCAAATTATCATCATCTGGTAAATATAAAATATAGTGAAACCAATCAGGTATAAGACTGGCAGCAGCAGATGCTAGCGACTCAGGCGTTGCCACGTTTCCTATCCGGCAAGCTTTACCTCTGGTTTCTTATCCGAGCCATTCCGGATTCTTAGCTGTACTGTCAAAATGGCTAGTTGTTTTAAACAATTCATACTGCCCTTGAGCAGCAGCTTGGGCAGTTCGTGCCAGGAGTGCCGTGATTTGTTGTTGACTCATTGGTTGAAAAGTACGTACAGCTTCTAATGCTTGGTCGAGAATTGGTATACTATCAATACCTGTAATTACTACTGAAGTTGGTAAGTTCATAGCATAGTGAAGACACTCGATTGGGTTAACAGTGTTACTCTTAAGAATAAATTTGCCGCCCATTGGCTTCATGCTTAAAACACCAATTTTCTCCTTTAACGCTACAGGTAGAACTAAGTGTTGAAAACTCCGAAAATGCGCGTCCATAACGTTTAGTGGCATTAGCAGTGTATCGAAATGAAAGTTGTTTTGGGCTGCAATATCCAACATCCTCAGATGAACTAAAGGATCTTTATGTCCGGTAAAACCGATGTAACGAACTTTCCCGGCTTTTTGTGCCGCTAGCATTGCTGAGAGTGCCCCATCAGGAGCAAAGATTCGATCTGGGTCTTCCATACGAATAACTTCATGGAATTGCATTAAATCTACACGATCTGTCTGTAGGCGCGTTAGAGACTCGTCAATTTGTTTAGCCGCAGCTTGCTTCGTGCGACCATCAACTTTAGTCATCAGAAACACCTTTTCACGATAACCGTTACGGAGTGCTTGACCCATGCGGATTTCACTGACTCCGTTGTTATAATCCCAACTATTATCCATAAAAGCGATGCCGCGATCTATGGCACTGCGGATAATTTTGATACTCTCTTGTTCATCTTTTTGTTGCCCAATGTGAGAACCACCCACCCCGATGATGGAGACTTTTTCTCCTGTGCGTCCTAGTGTTCGGTAAAGCATTTCACCGCTTTTAGTTGTCTCTGGGGTTGATAAGGGAGTAGTTGTTACTGGTGACTGCGCTTGAATCGATTCGTTTCCAGCCAGAACAGGTTTGAGCAAAACTTCGCTAGCCGCTAAACCTGCGCCTAAACCTGAAGCCGCTTTGAGAAAATTTCGTCTTTTGATATCCATGTGTTTTCTCCTTAGTGGGGATGGGTTAACGTCTGATTCATAATGTTCAAAACTCCTAACTGCTTAATGCTTACTTGCAATGGCTGACTCCAACCGGTCTGAGCCGATTACAAGCAATCAACTTTTACCATCCTACGGAAGCAGTTGTGCGATCGCGTCTTCCTAGTGAAAGATAACAACTGTATATTTTTATAGTCATGAATAGAACATCTATCTACCCTGGGGTTTAGACTAGTTCCCGGTGCGAAACTAGTCTAAACTCCAGTAGTAAGTCACTTTTAAAAGAAGCAGCTAACGAATTTCCTACTGATGTAGCAGCACAAAACCGCGCTATTGAAGACAGACGCGGTAATTCATTACGTCGGGTAGTTCAAGAGTATTTTGGGCTCTCAACGTTTACCAGGCATCTTTGGCTTAACGTACATTCCTGTTCCAATGCTACTCACGGGCGGATTACAGTCGCTGTGCCATAAAGGAGACCGTACAAATCGTTGTTTTTATTCGGAGCAAGGAAGTTATCTATAATTCCCACAGCAGTGATTTTGGCACTATTCTGGATCAAGTTATTAGGCAAAATCAGTGTCAAGTTTACCAGAGTGTCAACTCCATTTGCAGTCGTGACAGTTAGTTGTTTGCCAATACCCGAATTCACGATGGTAATTTTGTTCGGTGGATAGTTAACACCCTTGTATGTCAAAGAACCATTTGTTGTGTATGTAATTCCTTCTTTCGGGAATTGGTAGAAAATTACTACAGAACTTGGCGCGGGAGTTACAACTTGAGCAAATACTCTCGGTGTCAAAACCCCCAATGGCAGAGTTAAAGTCAATCCCATCCTAATCAGGTTACGGGAAAGGTTATTTATGTCCATACTTGACTCCCTTTATGTTTTGCAATTATCTATTAGCTTCTATTTCCTCACATTCTCATCAACTTGTCGTCAGACTTCATCTCTTTGGAATCACCCTAAGAATCCAGCTATTCTAAATTCAGGATTCAGAATGAGTGGTGATACGTTACGGTCTGGTCGATGAGCTAGGGAATAATCTTGATGATATTGAGAAGACCTTTACCTGATTGGTTTCACTCAGAGAAATATATCAGCATTTTAATGGTAAAAGTTTAAGTTTTGAAGAATAACTAACGAGCGCCAAAAAAAGGTTATTTTTGTGAGATGTCTTTTTACCAGTGTAATCCGGTCTTAATCCTTACGCTACGGGTGTTTAAGCCCAATGTAGTGAAACGGGTATTTCCTGACATATCAGCCGCAAATAACAAATCCCAAACAAATACAAAAGCAATGTCCACACATAATTTAAAAACTTGGATGCCCTTTTACCAAGATGTGATTGAGGGTTGCAAGACTTTTGAACTACGCAAAAACGACCGCGATTATCAAGTAGGCGATATCCTGAATTTGATAGAAGTTGACCCTAGCTACGAACTAGCACTCACTGGTAGGCAAACCAATAAGGAAGTAGTTTATTTGCTTACAGGGTGGGGTTTACAGCAAGGTTATGTCGTGTTAGCGATTAAATAATTTAACTACCGCGTAGCACTTTTTGAAGGTTAGAACGGCTTTAGTTTAAAATACAAGTAAGTCGCCATAAGACATTGGGAGACTCTAAACGGACATCGAAGGAAGGTAAGACTGCCTTGGTAGTATATCCCAATGAAGTGTCAAGGAATCACTGCACTTTTAGGGCGGTGAGGCATGTCAATAAACTCCATCTAAAAACCAGGAGATTGACAAATGGCTCGCATCAAGATTACCGAATTGCATCAAAAGGAAAATCAACTTTATCTAGAAA
The DNA here is from genome assembly GCF_054880495.1 of Nostoc sp. Lineage (NCBI taxonomy): Bacteria > Bacillati > Cyanobacteriota > Cyanophyceae > Nostocales > Nostocaceae > Nostoc > Nostoc sp. The sequence continues at coordinate 9,381 of NZ_JBTYKD010000238.1, read as the reverse complement.
TATCCGAACACGAATCATATCTGATTGTGGGTGGTATAAATCCTCAACCTCTTCCCCCAGCCGTTCGTATTGCAAGACAACCAGAGTTCAGAGGACTTTTTATTGCAAGATAACCAGAGTTCAGAGGAGCTATAATAGCGGGTTATCAATGATGAATTCAAGGTATCCTTGGTAATATCAGTACCAGGGTGCTTGAAAATGCTGTCCTCTATCTTTGAGCAATTTGTAAAAGAAAGTTCAGTAAGCATTGAAAAGGCAGGCACAAAACCCTTACTGTCTGCCTCTTTAACCCCAATGTCGTCAAACCAAGTATTTCCTAACATATTATCCCAAATAACAACCATTAAAATCAAAAAATAAAATTTATATAAATCTGGTCAAATGTTATTATCAAATAGTTTTTGTCATACAATCAACATGAATACAAGTACATATGTATACACCGACAACAGTTTATCAGGATTACTAAAAGATTTGTCATCTGAGGAAGAACATCAAATTTTAGGCGGTGCAAGCTGGAATAATAACCATAAACGTGTATGCAAAGCCAAAATATATATAGTACAAACAAAAATCCCTCTAGACATAAAGGACTATGCGATCGCACTTACTGCTGGTGTGAAGTACAGTCTCTCCCCCTCCACACTCCCTCCTTTTGACCACATTTACATAAACACTCCTCAACCTTTTACCAGTGCTAACTTCTGATATCAAATGTTTAAGAAGAATTCTCTTATCATTTCAAAAATATTCTTCTTTGCGGGTGTAGCTATGGCAACACATGGTCTAGATTTTCAGCAGAGATTTGGTATCATTATTGCAACCATTAGTTTATTCACATGGTTGGAAATTTCCTTCATGAATCTCAAGGATCAATTGACTGATCCTGGTGACGACAAAAATCTTTGAAGATAATTTATCTATGTCTGTGTTCTCAACAAATGGAAGATTATCGATAGAGTGAGGGTTTTTTATTATCCCAAATTCCCCTAACGTGGATAATGTGCGTCAATTTCAAGCTTTTGGTTAGCGTCTATCTCTACAGAACTTCTAGCCACTGGTGACAGCATCGACAACGCCGCCGCTCCCAATACCTGAGCATCAGTCACTTCCAAATATCTCTGCAACTGCTCTAAATTCCGATGCCCTGAGATTTCCTGAATAACTCTCAGTGGTATACCAGCATTGCTCATCTGAGTTAAAGCAGTCCTTCTAAAGCTATGGCTACTCACTCCAAAAATATCTACTTGCTGACAAGCTACTCTCAAAATCCTAGCGGCTGAGTCTTCGCTAATATGTCCATCACTGCGACCGGGAAACAGATAATCACAATTTTTTAAAAGTACTTGACAAACTTTTAAAAGTGTGTACCAGTTTCTCAGGTGTGGTTAAGCTCTAAAAACCACAGTTCACACAGCACTCTCTCAAATTATTTAAAGTATAATTAAGTACTATTATTTTTTAATTCTAAGTAAGTTGAGATTTTACAAGTGCCATGTTTTTTTCTAAAATTTTATGCCACTTGTAAAAAAAAAACTGAAATCGCTGTATTTCCTATCAGATATAGGTTACAGCGATTTTTTATGTCCCAAACTTCATTTTCGCTCCCTATACAACCACGTTCTCAGTTTGGGATATTTTCGCTACTGAAATTACAAGCGCTTTCTAGTGTAAAAATAAACAACTAATATTTTGAACTACGTAGAACTTTTAAAACAGCTTTGGGGCGAAAAGTAATATGTCTGACGTTTAAACCCGATTGTAGACTACGGAAATACTACAGAAAGTTTCAGAATATTTCAGGATACTGCAAAATACTGTAAAAATGAAACTCTAGAAGTAACTCTTTAAGGCACTCCACAGCTACCGAAGCTACCAGGGAACACAACAGAATTTTACCTCACTACGGCGGCGACTAATGCCTAATGCCCAATGCCCAATGCCTAATGCCCAAGAACCGCGCTATCAATTTGGAGCGATCACGTTAGGAGTTAGCGATGGCTGCGCCCGCCGAAGGCATCGCAAAGTAGGAGACGCGGCGGCGGGGCATAGGAGTTATGCCCTAAAATTTTGAATAAGCATAACTTTTATAACTGCCACAACTGTCAAAACTGTTATGAGCGATCGCATCGATCAAATCATAGAGAAGCTTCACCAACTAAAGGAAATCAGACAGCAGCTAGTCAATGCACCAATGTCTGAACCTGGGGCATGGATTCATCAATATGAGGTGCGGAAGCAGTATAAAAAAGGTGGTGAAATTTATTGGTACGTGTACGCAAAATGGCAATCACACGAGCCGATTTTCAAACGTAATCCAAAACCAAGGCTAAAAGGGATTGTGAAGTGCGGCAAGAACCCAGAGTTTACCTGCCACCAACATATAGGCAGGGTAGGCAGTAGCACAGGGTTATCCCTCTTTTGTTACTACGGGGAAAGTATAATCAGAAAGAAAACCGGAAACAGTAAGTAACAGGGATGGTTACACAGCGCAGACAAGCAGTAAGCACAGTCGCCTTCATAGATAACTATTGTCTACACTATTATTCAGTATTTGAGGATGTGAGGCATTTTGAAAGCTTCAAATTTTTAGATTTGGGAATGCTTTCAGAATTTAATATTCCTGGTATGAAACGTTGCTTTTTGAAATTAATCAACTTCATGAATGATTTTCGGGCTTATCCGGTCAGTTTTCCTCTTACTAGTTGAATATTTTACTGATTAACGTTTGTAATGGGGTGCGATGGCGTACCCGCCCGCCGCAGCCATCGCACTTTACAAAAGATGGTAAAAATGCTTGAGAAAAGTCCAAGGTAAGCAATTAGTTGCTGGAGTTTCTTACTTTTGTAACCACAGTCAAGTAATTTCAATACTTGCGAGAGCCAGTGCTATTTACCCTTCTTGCTCAGTTGAGGCTCATTGCTTATTTTTATAGATTAAAAACTATTCATTTTTTTTCTGAACCTTGCATAAAGTTTATAACAATCTCTGATAAGTTCAGTATTGTTCTGTTGAAGAAATCAAAAAGATTCTATGCAAAGTATTGATGTTGCTGATCAAGACGGCAGAGTAGATTTGACAGGAGTAAAAAACTCTGGTAAAACCTTTGCTTTTGTCAAGTCCACGGCTTTGGTTTTTTTTTGGGATATATCCTGCACCCTAATAGTTTGATGACGCGCGATTCGATTGTTTAAAACACCATGTTAATGAGACTTGCAAAGGGAAGTTTATGCCTAACTCCGTCAAAAACAATGATGTACAAGCTTTATTTCATCAAGTTCAGCAAAGAAAACTGACTCCATCCCCGGAAGATTGGCGAGATCACTGGATTTACTTTCTCATGGTGGATCGTTTCAACAATCCAGCATCAGCTCCAAAACATCTACCCTACAATGAGAAATTTGGTGGCTTTCAGGGTGGCACAATTGAGGGAGTTAGACAAAAGCTCGACTACCTTAAAGAACTTGGAGTAGGTGCAATCTGGTTCACACCCGTTTTAAAGAATTGTCAATTTCTTAACGGCAAGCCAAATGATGGTACCTATCATGGCTACGGCATTCAGGATTTTTTACACATAGACCCACGCTTTGCCTCAGATCCAAATAATGTAGAGCGGGAATTACGCACTTTCATTGACGAAGCTCACTCAAAGGGTATTTACATCATCTTCGATATCGTCCTCAATCACACTGGGGACGTTTTTGCTTATGAGTCTCACGGTTCAGAAGCTCCTTTTAGCGATACTCCATACAATATTAATTGGCGAGATGAAAAAGGTATTGCACAATCAGATTGGAAAATAGGAGAGAATATCTCCAACCCAGATGCCGATGCGACAGTTTTTCCTCAAGAGCTACGTCGCAATGAGTTTTTCCGAAGGCAGGGTGGTCCTAAGCCTGGGGGAGCAGAAACCATTGGTGACTTCTCTTCTCTCAAGCAACTGCTCACAAGTAACCCAGAGTTAGGAAATGTCTTAATCCGCAGCTTTCAGTACTTGATTGCTAAATATGACATCGATGGATTTCGGATCGACACCTTAAAGTATCTCGATCCAAATTTCGCTTTGACTTTCGGTAATGCTATCCGCGAGTTTAGTCTCAGCGTTGGGAAAAAAAATTTTTTCACTTACGGTGAAGTCTACGACAACGAGCAAAAAATTTCACAATTCATCGGTCGTAATATCTCAACGTCTGGTGATTTAGTGGGTGTGGATGCATCACTTGATTTCCCTCTTTTCTTCAAGCTGCCTGATGTGGTCAAAGGAATCCTGCCTCCCAGCGCATTAGTCAATATGTATCAGGAACGGAAAGAAGTGGAACGTGGCATCATCAGTTCACATGGTGAAGCAACCGCTTTTTTTGTTACCTTCTTGGACAATCACGACCAACACCAACGCTTCTACTTCAGTCCTGATGGAAATCCTCATCAGTTCGACGATCAAGCGACTTTGGCCATTGGCTGTCTTTTCACATTACCTGGTATTCCCAGCCTGTATTACGGTACGGAACAGGGTCTACACGGGAATGGGGATAGCGACCAAAATGTGCGTGAAGCCTTATGGGGCAAACCAAACGCTTTTGATTCCACTCATCCTTTCTATAAAACTATCCAAAGGCTCACTAATGTCCGTAACCTCGAGCCAACACTCCGTTATGGTCGATTTTACTTCCGTCCAATTTCTGGAGATGGATTTCATTTTGGGATTTCCAATTTCCCTCAAGGTGTGCTGGCCTTCTCACGCATTCTCAATGACCAAGAAGTAGTTGTGATCGTTAACACTAGTACCGAATCCCAGTTTTTTGGCTCAGTTATAATCGACTCGAATCTCAATCCTGTAAATGTGCAGTTCCAAATCCTGTTCAGCAACAAAACTGACCCCACCGTGCCTAACTCAGTTAGAGTGACTAGTACGGCAGAAATCCATGAGGTGGATAGCAGAGTTTCAAGCGGTCAGATACATATACTTCCCGTTTCATTGAAGCCGATGGAGATACAGATATTGGGAAGGCAAAGCAGTCAAGGTTAATTTTTTAAATTGAGAACATTGAGGACTCGCGAACAGAAAACCGGGTTAGTGCTTTATCCCGGTTTTCTGTTCCAATGGTACTAATACCCATAAGTTGACGAAATAATCAGAGTTTCGGCGACGTTTTTGGGCTGATGATTGCGATCGCCTGTGTAATCCAAAAGCAAATATTGACACTGGCACAAAGTATATGCTCTACTTTCTACCATCTAAACGGAAATTACACGATTGTCGGCTCAATAGCAAACAAGCTCAACGTTAGATCAATATATATAGTCACTAATTCCACGTAATGGCTCAAAAGTGGAACGAGTACACAAGGAGCGCTGTTTATGGCATTAAGCATATTTATCGCGTAAGGATTTGAGATTTTTACGGATCGTCGCTGTTGTGGGATGCTCTTCTCCCAGCAACCGTTGGCTGAGTTCTAATGCTTTTTTAGACAGTGGTTCCGCTTCGCTGTACCGTCCTTGAGAGTAGTAGAGTCCTGCAAGGTCGTTGTAACTGGTGCCGATAAAGGGATGGTCATCTCCCAGCAACCGTTGGCTGAGTTCTAATGCTTTTTTAGACAGTGGTTCCGCTTCGCTGTACCCAGCGCGTTCATTCAAGTAGTAACCAGTCCTACTAAGTAACAAAACGGCTGTTTCCAACTCAAATTGATACTGCTTTATCTAATTGATCGCAACTCTGGCATGAGGTAAAAGTCGGTCACAGTCCTGCCAATTTGCATATTCAGCTTTGGGAAAGACTTGTGTAACTGCATAAACAGTCCTTTCTGCCCAAAGACGGCAGCTGTCTTTATCCATCTCGGCTTTTAACACTGACTGCACTAAGCGGTGAATATCAAAGCTTTTATTAGTCGGGTTGCGGTAAATCAGCGAAAACCGTCCCGCTTCAGCAATGACTTTGACAAAATCCAGGGGTTTGTTTGCTAATTGGCTGAGATTTTCCCCTAATTCTGCCGCACCTAGAGTAAAAATTTCTTCAGGGATTGCATCAGGTGCTAAAAAGGCAGAAACGCGAATTAAATCAGCCGCTTTTGGGTTGCGTTCTAATACTTTCTGAAACGCTAGGGAAAAGGTGATGGTAACACTCTCGTGGTCAATTGCCAATTCGCCTCGTTCCGCCAGCAGTCTCGCCCCTTCTTCCTGGTAAAGTTGCAAATACTCCCCCAAACTGGAGGGAGTTTCTTCAATAAACGCTCCAGCCTGATCCAATGCTAAGGGCAAACCGTCCATTTCCCGCGAGATTGTTTCTGCCAAACTGCGTTCGGATTTACTCACCCCATCTAACCCCCCCTGCTCTTCCATTAGTTTGGCACGTCGCAGCAACAACAGCGCCCCATCTGACGGTTGCATCTTTTTGATTTCAATTCGCTGATATATCCCCGTAGCCTGAGCGCGAGTAGTCAACAACACATAACCTTCATGCGCCCCAGGTAGAAACTCCCGCAGCATTGGTATATCATCGGCATTATCCAAAATCAACAGCCAGCCCTTATGTGTTGCTAACCACTGTTTAACTGCGGCAATTACTAAGTTTTCATCCTTTTCTTGGCTGACAGGTAAATTGAGTAACTCTGCAAGCCTGACAAAACCCAACACTAATTCTGGCTTCTCAGATGCCTTAGCCCACAGTATCAGCTGACACTCCTGGCGATAGCGATAGGCATACTCGATCGCCGTTTGAGTTTTGCCGATTCCACCCAACCCACTAAATGCTGCTACCTTCTTTGCTAACAGAGCATTCCGCATTTCTTGCAAAACGGTTTGACGCGCTGTAAAAAACGGTAAAATTTTTGTCTGTTGCGGGTCGGACGGCTTTAGTCAAATATTGAAAGTAGCATTCCTTTGGTCAATAATTTGATATTGAGCCGCGTTAATCGCTTTTTGGATATTTTGAATAAATTGACCATTAGCGTGTGCAGCGACTATCAATTCCTGCAAGGCTTGATTTACTTCAGGATGCTCTTTTGCTGCTGATTCTACTTCTAATACTGCTTTACCATAATCGAATGGTTGAGTAGGCGCTTTTTGAATTGCAACTACAGTATGGGGAGAGTGTTTGTTGAGGGTGACGAGAAACTCACGCGTCTTATCCCATAAAATATCTGTTCCCTTTTCGGTTGTTTTTTCTAATGCTTTCGTGGCAATGATAGTTCCAATCGCGATCGCACCAGCAGTTAATGGCTCCATTTACTACCTCTTAAGCGTGATATCATATTTCGCTGAATATACATGGTTTTCTGCTTGATTCCGCAAATAAAGCAAGATTTTAGATTACACGATTGGGCTAAAAAGTGTAACAGATGGCTCAAAGTCCTAATCTTTCGTAAACGTTCCGGGGCTAGAAGAGCGATCGCTCAAGTTTCCTCTTTGAAAAATGGGCATACATCCCCTGGAACGGGAGCTCGTTTCCTCAATTACTGCACCGATCGCCTATTCCTCCAGCGTGTTGGTGGTCGCTACCGCTTCATCCACAAACTACTGCAAGACCACTTCGCCCAAATGGAGTTTAAGCGCAATGTTGACTGAGACAGGACTTACGCAACTGGCACAGTGCGATCGCATTATTGTAGTAGATATGTACTACAAAGAAGTGGCGTACTCAGAGGACATTGCTGAAATTAGTAACAGTGATCGGCTGTGTTAAGTATTCATCAAATCATGAGAAAATTAGCTGAGGATGCATAAAATAAATCCTCTAGGTTTATGAGATTTACTAAACTTAATTATTGCCAGTACTTGTTAAGTAGTCAGATTAATTATACTCTAACAAATTTGGCGGAGCATTTAGAGCATATCAGTCATGATAAAATCAACCGTTATTTAAATAACAAAAAATTAGCACCTCGGATTCTTTGGGATAATGTCAAAGATTTAATAGAAATAAATAATAATGCCTATTTGGTTTTTGATGACACAGTAATTGATAAACGATACGCTATTGAAATAGAGCCAAGTAAACGTCAATATAGTGGCAACGAGCATGGTGTAATTCAAGGGATTGGGCTAGTAAATTGTGTATATGTCAATCATGAAATCGGAAAGTTTTGGGTAGTAGACTATCGAATTTATGACCCAGACAGAGATGGGAAAACAAAGATAGAACATGTAACAGATATGCTGCAAAACCTTGTGTACCATAAGAAGTTACCATTTAAAGCCGTCTTAATAGACACTTGGTATGCAACAAATAACTTGATGTTATATATTGATGGGTTAGGGAAATATTATTATTGCCCTCTGAAACGTAATCGACTCGTTGATGATACGTCAGGGCAAGAAGATTATAAAAGAATTGAATTATTATCTTGGGAAGAAAAAGAGTTAGAATCAGGAAAAGCAGTTAAAATAAAAAAGTTTCCAGCTGCGAAAAAAGTGAAACTATTCCGGGTAACTGTCTCCACCGACAGAATGGATTTTATCGCTACAAACGATTTATCTCAAGGTTCTACGAACGTTGTACAAAAAGTGTGTAAGGAACGATTGCAAGTTGAAGAGTTTTACCGGGAATTAAAACAATTGACTGGCATTGAATCATGTCAATGTCGTAAGGGTTGTATTCAAAGAAATCATATTGCTTGCGCTATTTTAGTCTGGCTTAGGCTCAAAGATTTAGCTTATAAAACTGGTCAAACAATTTATCAAATTAAGCATGGATTGTTATCAAATTATTTAGTTCAGCAACTAAAACGCCCGGATGTTCCCATGTTTATTGCCTAGTTGTTTGGCGCGCGGCACGGCTACACCGCGCTATTGCTTGTGACAGTTGCGTAAGTCCTGTGAGAAAGAAACTACACTCTTGCGTAGTTTACCGCCGCAGGCTCAGGGTAAGACCTACGGCGGGCGGGTACGCCATCGCACTTTCTTGCCCAAGCTAGGTATCGCCCCTCCTAAAATTCAAAGAGGAAAACTCAGGAGGAGCGATGGCGCTCTTGCACCCGGACAGAAGCGATCGCTATGAAGGTAAGAGAACTTACACAAGCGATGCCTGCGGCGGGCTTCGCCTACGCGCATCAAGTGGTTTTGATGAGCAGCGCCACTTAAATAATGACTACCGAAAGTTCAGTGGAACAATAAGCTGAAGATGAGAGTAAGCAACTCAGGTCTAAAGACACTGAGCTTTAGCCCAGATCGAACATCCCAAACAAAGACATTTGTCCTTGCAACTGGCACGTCAACCCCGGACTTTCGGGCTGGATTACAGACAACCCCAAGGCAGCAATATTCTTAGCCGCGTTTATATCAGCATCATGTTCAGTAAACCAAAAAGTTTTCCCAAAAGCTCTAACCACGATGGATGTGGCAGATATCACCAACAAATGAGTACAGAGAAGTAAGTATTATGCAATA
>NZ_JBTYKD010000237.1:0-2063 GCF_054880495.1 Nostoc sp. | reverse complement strand
AGAAAAAATCTGCTTTGAGAGGACGTTTTGCCCTCATCCCCTAACCCCTTCTCCCAACTTGGGAGAAGGGGAACTAGAAAATTTGCTCCCCTCTCCCAATTTTGGGAGAGGGGCTGTTCTTGTGAGGGTTAAACCTCGAAAGCTTGCCTTGCCTAACTTCTACGTTAAGTTGACACCAATGAGCTTTTTCTGTGCCCCTACCGCGTGGTCTATTTACCTGAAAATAGCTGTAATTCGATTGTGTAGTTTAGATGTTTTTTAGCTTACTCAGTGCTAGCGGCGCTTACTTCTACACTCATCTGGCGATCGCGTCCCACTGTATTGCTGTCCTTAACATTGCCTTTGCGGGAAATTACCCCTTCTTTAATTTGTTATTATCCTCCCTTTAATCGAAATTTAAATAAATTGTAGCCTGTCGTAAGATTTAGCTTAAGAAAAGTTAAGTATCACAAACTTTCATGTCAAATTAAAAATTTTTGTAAAAACTTTTTATGAAGTAAATTTAACTGAAAGTGTTCCGAGTCAGAAAATCAATGGGATTATTATTCTTTAAATATCGCATAGCAGGGTTAGTAAGTTTGACTTTGTTGGTTGTGACTATTTCCTCCCCCTCTCTTTCTCTATCTCCTGCTGTTGCCTCAAAGTTGGCACAATCTCATGCTAAAACTGCCATAGACTGGTTAAACCAAGGTTTACAGGCAATTCAAGCCGGAAAAGTACAAGATGCGATCGCCGCCTTTAAAAAAGCAGCCCAATTAGATTCGACATTGGCACCAGCGCACTATAATTTAGGGCTAGCATTCCGACAAACGGGAAAATTACAACCCTCTGCGGATGCATTTTATCGAGCAACACAAGCCGATCCCAAATTTGCTCCAGCTTTTGCTAATTTAGGTGGTGCGTTGTTAGAAGGTAATAATTTAGAGTTAGCTAACGATTATTTGCAACGAGCGTTAGAACTCGATTCCAAACTAGGATTTGCCCATTATAACTTGGGATTGGTACGAGAACAGCAACGAGATTGTAAACGAGCGATCGCATCTTTTAAAAAAGCCATGGAATATAGCAAAAATGCACCAGAACCTCCTTATCATCTGGGGATGTGTTATTTCCAACAAGGTAAAGTAGATCAAGCAAAAGATGCCTTTCGTAAGGCAGTAAAAATTAATCCGAAGTACCCAGAAGCATACTATAGTCTCGGTTCAATTTGGTTTATTCAACACAAATTAGAGGAGTCCTTAGAGGCATTTAGAAAATCAGCCGAAGCTAACTCGAACTATCCCAACGCTTATTATGGTGCAGGCTTAGTTTTTATGCAGTTACAGCAATATGGAAATGCCGTAAAAGTATTGCAATTTGCTAGAGATTTATACAATGCTCAGGGGAATCTCCAGTGGGCAAAAAATGCCGAGCAATTGTTGCAACAAGCACAAAATTTAAATTCCCAACCTCGCTGAGGCAGAAAAGCTTAATATTGCATAACATAAAAGTATTGGGTTGACTCGCTGGTGTTGTCTGAACTAGTCCCGATTGGAATAAAACGTACATGCAAAAGCGCCTGAAGAGTCGATTTTTATTTAGCGATCGCTGGCTTGATCGGCACTCAATTGTTCGCAACATGGAAGCCTTCCAAGACTTAATTGTGATTGTCTTGTGTTTGGGATTATTCGCCGTCATGCTGATCCAATTGTGGGGGATAGGTATTGCCCTCACGCAGCCACTAGACTATAAACATATGACTGCAAAAATACTATTTGTGTTGATTTTAGTCGAGTTATTCCGACTATTAATGGTCTATTTGCAAGAACATAGTATCTCTGTAGGAGTGGCAGTTGAGGTAACAATAGTATCTCTACTGCGAGAGATAGTAGTTCACGGTGCGCTGGAAATTTATTGGGTTAATACGCTGGCAATTTGTGGATTGTTGTTTGTTCTGGGTGGACTACTTGTGGTATGTGCTAAGACGCCACACCAAAATAACTGCGGCGGGGTAGCCCCTAAATTCTATTTATGGGGGCTAGCCGCAGGCGAATTTATTCGCCGTCCAAATTCTTCTATTAATT
>NZ_JBTYKD010000236.1:0-3423 GCF_054880495.1 Nostoc sp. | reverse complement strand
GAAATTCTGGCTCCCCTTCTCCCAGATTTGGGAGAAGGGGTTGGGGGATGAGGGCAAATCCTTTTGATCACAGAAGAACTAGAGGTTTCAAGATAGACGTGGTTTAATCCCAATATCTACACATTTATTGCACCTGAAATCAAACAACAATCATTTCGTTTAGACGGATTATTTTCTCCTATCAAAGGATTTGAAAATGAACCTTTATACTTTGTCGAATTGCAAACCTACAAAGATGAAGAATTTTACGAACGACTTTTTGGGCAAATTTTTGTTTATTTCCGTCAATATAAACCCACAAACTCAGACTGGTACGCAGTTGTTATATACGATCGCCGCATTCATGAAACCCCACCTCACCCCCGCTATCAGGTTTTAATCGAAAAACATCTACGCTGCATTTATCTGAATGAACTTTCTACTAGGGCTGAAAATTCCTTGGGGGTAGGAATTGGCAAACTAGTTATAGAAGTACCTACAAAAGCTACTTCTTTAGCCCAACAGCTAATCAATCAGGCAAGAGAAAACTTAGCCGATGAAAATCTTCAAAAGAAAGTGCTAGCATTTATCCAAGCGATTGTATTTTATAAGTTTCCCAATCTTGCTTTAGAGGAAATTGAAGCCATGCTTGATTTAGATGAATTCAAAAATACTCGATTGTACGAGAGTATCTTGGAAAAGACAAAATTGAAATTAGTCCCAAAACTTACTGAGAGAACTATGAGTATTCAAGAAATAGCAGAGTTGCTAGAATTAGATGTTGAAATTATCAGAAAATATTTGCAAGAACAGTCTTAGAGGATGTTTTAAAAATATCGTTATTAACATCAAAACCGGCGAAACCTAAATTTAATTTTTTCTTTATTTTTTCTTTGACTTTCCGTAGCGATCGCCCAAATGGTCGCACATAAACCTTTTTTGGTAACTCGTTTGTATTTAAACTTTAGGATGATACATAAAAAATGATCCTTAGAATACTTTTCTGTGCAAGTAAAAACTATATATTTTGCACATCTAGCACAGTAGGAAACGCCCAGGGGGAGACTAGATAAAAGCTAAAACGTACAAGGTAAAAAGTCAAAGGTAAATTTACTTCTTCATTTTTGCTTTCTTTCTATCCTTGTGACGCAAGCATTTAGCCTACTCACTCTTGGCGTTTTAATTTTTCCTTTCTCCGCCGTAGCAAGTTCACAACAGCTACGACGGAGTTTTGTTTTCTTTGTTTCTCACGTCTAGATTTAGTTTTTTTAAACTTCCTTGGTATTTAGGGATAAGAATTAAATAACATACAATTTATGTCCCTGGTTTACCTCACCCTCAATCCCTCTCCTTATAAAGGAGAGGGAAGCTAGAGACAGGATGAAGTTTTGCATTTTATTTAATCCACGTTCATTAAGTTAATAACCTTCATTTAATAATTTGTCAAGATATAGGACTAGTATTTGATTTTTGAAATGCACGTAGTGGACCCTCTAGGCTAAAATAGTGCATTAGACCTAGACGTAGGTTGGGTGGAGCGGAGCGCAACCCAACTGATTATCAGGATGTTGGGTTACGCAAAGCCTCCAACGCCACTTGCTACAACGCGGGAAACCCGCGCAACGCAGTGGCTCCCCAACCTACAATTTTTTTGCAACATTACTACCGAGATTTTTTCAGAAATCAAATATGATTCCTATATTTCGGAAAATATTTCAGATGAAGAATTCAGATGGTTATCGTAAATAAAAGGGTTTAAGACCCCTACGTATACACGTAGCGTCAGTTTCAGTCGGGGTTTAAATCCCCGTCTGAAAATGTCTTCAATTACGAATTACGAATTACGAATTACGAATTACGAATTACGAATTATTTAATGGCTACTCTTGCGCCCCAGCTTTTTGCAGACTCCGCACGACATTCTTATAACCATTAAATTCTGCAATCATCAAAGCAGTATAACCACCCCGGTTTTTCAAATTCACATCTGCCCCTGCTTGGAGTAATAACTGCACAATTTCGTCATAACCTGCTGAGGCAGCCCACATTAATGATGTTGCCCTCGCTGAGTCTTGAAAATTCACATCTGCCCCCTTTGCCAGCAGCAAATGTATGATCTCTGTGTGCTTGCGTTCGGTTGCCTTGATCAAAGCAGTTTTGCCCTCATCCCCCGGAGTGTTGGCATCAGCATCATAGTCTAGCAACACTTTCACTGTTTGGGTATGTCCTTGTGATGCAGCCAGAATCAAAGGTACTTCACCAAGGTTTTCCCCAGTAATATCTCCCCCAGAATCCAGCAGTGCCTTGACAATTTCGCTGTGTCCCTGCAATGCTGCTATAAGCAGTGGCGTATCACCCAGATGGTTTCTAATTTGGACATCTGCACCCCTGTTAAGTAAGACTTGCACGACATCAATGTAGCCTTCCACAACGGCAAGATGTAGGGCAGTTTCATCATCTTGGTCTTGGAGATTAATCTCGGCACCTCGATCTAGTAAAGCTGCTGCGATCGCACTCTGTCCAGCTGCTGCTGCTGCCGATAAAGCAGTTCCACCATCAGCGTTTTTCAAATTCACATCCGCCCCTGCTGCGAGGAGTGCTTCCACAATCTTCAGATGTCTCAAGTCTGCCGCTAGCATTAAGACTGTCTCACCCTCCTGATCTTGAATATTGACATCGACACCAGTTTGGAGAATTGCTTCTATAACTTCTATTTTTCGCTGCTTAACGGCAAGTTTCAACGCAGTATCATCATCTTTATCTATGATATTAACTTGGGCGTTAGCAGCCAATAAGACTCGCACTACATCAATATGACCTTTGAGTACTGCTGCCATTAAAGCTGTGCTGCCATCTTCATTAGTGGCATTGACATCAGCACCTCTGGATAGTAAAAGCTGCACAATGTCAAGCTGTTTAGCACTAGCTGCCAACATCAAAGCCGTCAAACCATAGAGTTTTCTGGGCAAGTTGATATTTGCCCCGGCATCGAGCAGCGATCGCGCAATTTCGGTGTAGCCTAAATTTGCAGCAAACATTAACGCCGTCGTGCCTTGGCGATCGCACGCGTCCACCAAGGCACCAGCAGCCAGTAGCGCACACAGCCCTTTGATATCACCACTTTTAGCAGCTTTTAGCAGCAAAGTATCGTTGTTTTCAGTCATGGATGAGATCCCACACAGGGGGTTTTGTTCGTCTAACCTTAAAATTTAGTCTGAGATTGTTTATCCACTTTGGCAAGAGGGCGAAGGAAAATTGCAGGGCGAGATGGGGGAGATGAGGCAGCTAAATCTCCCTCAGCCTCTTTTACAGCTATTTTCAGGTAAATAGAATAGACCACGCGGTAGGGGCACAGAAAAAGCTCATTGGTGTCAACTTAACGTAGAAGTTAGACTTGGCAAGCTTTCCAGGTTTGACCCTCACAAGAACAGCCCCTCTCCCAAT